>JANMRV010000740.1:0-10333 GCA_031388685.1 Planctomycetota bacterium | reverse complement strand
CCGGCCGGCTAGGATCGTCGTGACACGACTTGCAGGCCTGGCCCAGGTCGAGTTTCATCGCTCCGGCGAGCGTCGTCGAATCCGCCTGCGCAGCGTGGCAGCCCAGGCAGCTTTCCTGACTCAGGCTCGCCTGCGCGGACTTGCCCGTGGGCCACAGCGTTTCGACGTGACTGCCGTGCAGAAAATTTGCCGCGGGAACGACCAGTCCGCCTTCGAGCGTTCTGGGATCGCCATGGCAAACACCGCACTGAGCCTTGTCGGCGGAAGTTTGCACGTGCTGGCCGTGCGCAATGCGCCGGATACCAAAGCTGCGCTGCGCAATCTCGCGCTCGGCCTGCTTCAACTCAGGCTTCGGCTGATGTTGATCGTCTTCCGCGTGACATTGCAGGCACTGCTCGCCGCGACCGTGCCAGCTCATCGTCTGCATCAGCTGCTTGCCTGCCACCGGCTTGCTCGCCAGCTGATTGCGCAGCGCCTTCAACGCGCTGGCGTCGATTCCGGGCAGCGAACTTGGAGTGTCCATGCCCTGAACGTGGCAGGCGGCGCAGACGCCGAAGCCGACGCTCTTGAAGTCCGCTCCGACGGCAGAGCCCGCCGCAGCCTGGCTCTGCACGTGACACACGCCACAGTCGATCGAGCGACTCAGGTGCGTCTTGTGCGCGAACTCGTCGAAGCCGTATTCATGGCGATCGCTCGCTGCCTCAGCGCCGGCATCGACGAGCAGACTCGCGAGCACGCCGATGCGCGCCTTGACTTCGGCTTTCAGGGCGTCGTCGCTGCCCGTGCCGAAGCCCGCGGTGTGACAAGCCTGGCAAACACCCATGCCCCAGGTCGTCGATGATTTGCCTTCCGCGAGCCGCGCGCGCGCCGCATCCGTCGAGGCCTGCTTGCCGAGGCCGTTGTGCTGCACGTCGTGGCACATGCGACAGCCCTGCGCGGGTTGTGCGACAGCCGAACTCAGCTTCGAGTCGTGCTCGGGCGAACCGTTGTAGAACGGGTGGCGCGTGGACATTTCCGCGTGGCAGGCGGAGCAGCTCGCGACATCGCCGGGGTTCGAGGAGGCGTGACAGACCTTGCAGCTCTCGTGCGCGACGCGCTCGAGCGAAAGCGCCAGCCGGTCCTTGTTTCCCGACCCGCCTGATTTCGCTCCCGCAGGCTGCGCGGCGAACAGCATGGCGTGCGAGCCGTCGAGATCGCCCGGTTGCAGCAAACGCTCGCCACTCTTCGTCGCGAAGATCCAAGTCACGCCGGCAATCGCCAGCAGTCCGGCGAGCCAGACCATGCCGCGCACGGCCGCGACCTTGCCGAAGCGCACTTCGCTGCGCACCCACTCGTCCGCATCGGTGTGGAATTCGCCCGGCTTGGGCCGCTTGTAGTGAAAGCTCGATTCTTCGATGAGAACCTCGAGCGCCGCGCGCCCGTCGTCCTCATTCTTCAGTTCGAAGCTGAGACGCGTCACGCCAATGACGACCTGATCGCCGTTCGAAAGTTCGACGGCCGCGCTGACGGCCACGCCGTTGTGCCATGTACCGGTGACGCTACCGCGATCCTCGACGACAAACCCAAAGCCTGTGAAACGCAGCGTGCAATGCTGCTCGGCGACGACCGGATCGTTCAGTTGCAGCGCGCAAGTCGAGCGCGTGCCGATTTCGATCGCCGGCACGACCCATTCTCCGCGCGGCTTGCGGCCGGGCATCGAGAAGGCTCGAAAAATAGCGTTAGGGCCGGCCTTGGAATCAGCCACGCGATCCTCCACCAACGGCATCGGCGATCGAGCCGTCGACGACCTTGACGTGAATCTGATCGACGTCGTAGCGGATGCTGGTCGGATCTCGGCGCGCGATCGCGCTGGTCGGACAGTTGTAGACGCAGCCTTCGAAGGGCAAGCCCGCGCACAGGTCGCACTTGATCGACTTGCCCTGCACCTTCTCGCCGCGCGCGCTCAAGACGGGATCCTTCTTGGAAGCGTCCGCGCTGGGCGCCGCTTCTTGGGCCGCAGCGTCCTTGCGCTTGAACAAGGCGCCTAGCAGCGGAATCGACTCGAAGAAGCTCTCTTTCGGAACGATCGGCGCAGAACCGGGCGGCGGTGTGTAGCGAATGACTCCGTAGGGACAGGCCGAAACGCAGGCCGAGCAACCCACGCAGTTGTCATAGACGAAACGAATCAACCCAGCCGAATCGCGGCGAATCGCCCCAAAGTTGCAGGCCATCATGCACTCGGGGATATCGCAGTTGTAACAGGAGGTCGCGAGGTTGATCTCAGTCGGAACGAGGTCGATGACCGCCGGCGTGCGCTGGCCCTTCTTCGAAAGACGCGGCACGCGATCTTCGTGCACGGCGACGCAGGTCTCGACGCACATGTTGCAGCGCACGCAGCGCGCAAGGTCGATCACCAACGCCTCGCCGCCCTTGACGCGGCCGCCCTTGACCAGGACTTCGATTTCGTCCTCGGACTTCGCCGCGCGTCCGGCGGAACGCGCCCCCCCCGCAGCGCTGTGGCCCGACGGATCATAAGCCAGCGCCATGGCGGCCTTGTTCAGTGCTTCGAACGCGGCGGGATCGGCGCCCAGGCTCGACTGGATCGCGGCCCTAGAAATGACCAGCACATCCGTCGGCGCCAGAGTGATGTAGTTGCCCGGCCAGGTTTCATTGCCCCCCGCCAGCGAACGCTCGCCGAACGAGGAGTTGTTCATGTGGTACTCGAGGATCTGCTCCTGCCCGCTCGGCAACTTGCGCGCGCAACTGATCGCTCCGCTGCGCACCATGTAGACGGCGTCGCATTCGGCGCCCTCGCTGGCGATGAGCTTGCCCTTGGGATAAGTCTCGAAGCGTACGTGCCCCTTGATCGCCGCGAGCTGCTCTTTGGGCAAGCTGCTGAAAATGGGCATCGTCCGCATGTGCGCAGCCAGTGCCTGGCGGCGATAGCGCTCGTCGATGCGCTTGCGGAAGTCCTGGTTCGAAGGATCCTTGCACAGGATCTTGAACGTGCCTCCGTCGATGGTCAAAAGCGTGCAGGCCATGTCGGCCTTGAACGTGGCCAGCGATGGCTGGTTCGAGAGCGCGCTCGCTTCGCCGAACCAGCTGTAGGGCCCTAGGAATTCGTGCAGTTCGGTGCGGCCGTCGGTGTCGGTGCGAAACGCGCTGACCGAGCCGGAGAGCACGTAGTGAAAATCCTCGGTGTATTCGCCCTGCTTGACGAACACTGCATCGGCGAGGCCCGGCGTGTAGCGACGGAACTTGAGCAGCAGCTTGCGCAGCCTGGGCGAAAGACCCGCGAACAGCTCGAGCTTGAAGAGCAGTTCACTCTCCCTGGCCTCGAGTTCCGACAATCCTTCTTCGCTCATGCTCCAAGATCCTCAGTACAGAGCGATGGAGAGCACGTGCGCCGCGACGGCGACGCACAAGAACAAGGCCGCTGGCAAGTGCACGGCGCGCCAGGCCATGAATCCCAGCCGGATGCGCCATAGTGCGCGGAATTCGGCGTCGACGCGTTGCAGTTGGCCGCGCAGCACGAGCGCGTCCTGCAGTTGCACGCGGCGCGCGGCGTCGCCGGCGGGCAAGGCCTTGAGCAGGACGCGCACCGCGTTTTCACCGCCACTGCCGGCGGCCCCCTTGGCCGAAGCATCCTCGAGCACGGCGCGCAGATCGGCGTCCATCTTCTCGAGCAGCTCCTTCAGCTTGCGGCTGAAGCCCTCGCGCATCACGAAGGACTCTTCGATCGAGAGATCACGCTCGCGCCGGGTCAGCCAGGCTGGGCCGAAGGCCCACAGAAAAATGCCGACGACGCCACTGACGATGACCAGCACACTCACTCCAAGCAGGGTCGCGCCCATGCCGGAATCAAAGCCGTCTCCGCCGTGCACGAAGACCGCGATCGCCATGGCGATGCTGATGTAGAGATGCAGGTGCAGCCACGACGCCGCCTTGCCGAGCGGAAAGGCCTTGGAGGCCTTGAGGTCGAACTTGGGGCCCGCGGGCGGTCCCGCTGAAACTTCGATGCGCAGGACCCGCTGGACACCCTCCTCGCGCAGCACGCGCGCCACCAGCGCTTCGATTCCGCGCTGGGTCGTGTGCTGCCCCTTGAGAATCTCGCGCCGAATTTCGTTGAGCCGAGTCTCAGCACGCTCGAGCTTCGCGATCGGCACCTTGAGCTTGAACTCGGGCGAATAGCCGTGTTTGTGCATGTACTTGCGCAGCACGTATCCGATCGCGAGCAACATGCAGAACAGCGCCAGGTTGCCGCTGACGAGCCGCGCCGTGCGCCCGCTGCTCCCGATGATTCCGAACCGGCCCAGCCCTGCGACGAACAGCCCAGCCCACACGCCAAGCGCGAGGATCGCGGCCCATGCATAGTGCGAGCGAAAGAGACTCTTGTTCATGCGCTGTGAAGGCCTGATCGATGTGGCGGCATCGACCGTTCAGCTTCCGCCAAGGCCGAGCTTCGCGCGGAAGATCCAGCCCAGCACGAGTACGGCGACGAGCAGGACCAGTCCGATCACGAGCTTGAGCGTGCGCCCGCCGCCGGCGGAAGGCGCAGCGTGATGCAGGACCTTGCCCTGCTCGAACGCCTTGGTCCACGCGCGGCCACTGACAGCACCGGACATCATCAGCGCCTCGCCGACATGCTTCTCGCCACTCTTGGCCTCCTCCTGCGCGACGCGTGCCTGTTCCTGCGTAATCTGCTTTTGCGCCACCAGGTGACGAACTGCGCCGGCGTAATGCTCGGGCGGAATCACGGCGTTCTCGCAATCGCGGTCAACGACGAAGATCGCCTCGATCGGACCGAAACGCACCAGGCATTCCGGTGCCAGCAGTTGAGGAACGTCGGGAGTGAGCGCGAGTCCGCCGACGAACGTCTGATTCTTGCTCCTGCGATCCTCGATCTGGAAATTCATCGTCGCATCGATGAACCGGATCGTGGAGTGGGGCTGCGAAATCGCGCGGTGATCGATGCGGATCTCGCCCTGCTCGCGCCCGACGGTCACCACCGGTTTCTCGATCTTGTCGATTCGGCGAATGGCTTCGTTGACGATGACCAGACGCGCGCGACGCGTGATCAGTGCGCCGATCGCGCCGAGGTCGCCGCTCATCGGGCGGATGCTCTGGGTTCCTCCGCCCATCGTTCCGCTGACCGCGGCCGCGTCGCTGAAGTCCGCCGTACTCGAGCCCGAAGCGGGCGGGGGTTCTTCGATCGGCACGGGCTTGGGCACGGCCCTCGCTGCCGCGGGTGCGCCGCGTTCCAGCGAGGCCTTGGGCGCCGCGGCTGCCGAGCGCTCGAGCGATGCTTTGGGTGCCGGCGCTTGGGGGCGCTTGAGCGCTGCCTTGGGCGCTGGTGGCGTGGCACGCTGGGGCGGCTCTTTCGCGGAGGGTCCCACGAGGGTCACGAGCGGATCCGGCTCCTGCTCGTGCCTGGGAGGCGGCAGAGGGATGTTCCCGGGCATCGTACGGTCGAAGACATCGTCGCCATACGGCGTCCGGTCCGGGAGGTCGGCACCCGTGATCTCATCGGGACTGGTGGCGTCCTCGAAGCCGGTAGCATCGGAGGCAGCTTCCTCCTCGACTTCAATCGAACTGCGGCCGACCTCGATCACCATCCCGTGACGCAGCGGCTCGCGCTGGCCCTTGGCCAGTTTGCGGCCGCCGCGGATGCTGGTGGGGTTCACACTGCCGAGGTCTTCCAAGTAAAACACGCCACTAGCCTCGACGATGCGCGCGGCCTTGCGGCCGACGTTGGGGTCGGCGAGCAGACATTGATTGTCCGGGGCTCGACCGATGTCCATCCCGTTGGTGGCTTCGATCCGTTTCGCGGGCTCGCGCCCACCGTCGCGTATCAGCAAGAAGAACATCTCAGGCCTCGACTTGAAGATTGGACTTCGGCTTGGCGCAGCAAGCCAAAACGTAACCCTGCTTCTCCTCGTCGGGATCGAGGTTGAAGTCACTGCCCATGTCCACGGATCCGCCCGGCTTGCACTTCGTGCGACAGGTCCCGCACGAGCCGGCACGGCAGCTGTAGTCGATCTCGATGCCATTCTGTTCGGCGAGGTCCAACAGAGTGGTCTGACCATCGGTCGTGATCGTCTTTCCGGATTTGATGAAGACGATCTGGAAACCGGACGGCGCGGGAGCGGGTTCGCGCGCGCGCGGCGCGGGTTCGCGCACGCGCGGCGCGGGAGCCGGCGGCGTGGCGGTGTGGCGAGGACTGGCGGCAACGGGCGCGCTCGGAGCCGGACGCCCCGGCGCGGGCGCGGCCGCGACGACGATCTTCTCCGCAGGCTTGGCGACCACGACCGTTCCGGCGGCGACACGCACGGCACCGGCCGCGCCAAAACTTTCGGAGTGCAGGTTTTCGAGCGGGAACTCGAGGTTGCGCAACGAAGTCTTGACCGCGTCCATGAATGGCCCCGGACCGCAGATGAACACGTGGCGCTCGGAGAGGTCAGGCGCGGCGAGCCGCAGAATCTGCTCGTCGATGCGTCCGGTCATCGCGAGCCAGGGTTCGAGTCCCCCGCCCCCGCCGCTGACCGTGACTTGCAGACGGAAGCTTGGGTGCCTCGTCGCGAGGTACTCGAGCTCGCGACGAAAAATGATGTCCTTCGGCGTGCGCGCGGAATACAGGAAAGTGAAATCGACGTCTGCGTTGGTGTCCACGATCCAGCGCGCCATCGACATGATCGGCGTCACGCCGCTGCCGCCGGCGATGCCGAGGATCTTGCGCGAAGGATAATTGAAGCAGGTGAACTTGCCCGAAGGCCCGCGCACCTTGAGTTCGTCACCCAACTTCAGGTTGTCGTTCAGGTAGTTCGACACCAGGCCACCGGGAACGCGCTTGACCGTGATCTCGAGCACGTGCGGCCGCGAAGGGCTGGACGAAATACTGTAGGAGCGATTGACGACTTTGCCGTCGATAGGAACGCTCAGGGTCAGGAACTGGCCGGGCTTGAACGAGAACAGCATCGGCTGCGTCGGATCGCTGCCGGTGAAACGGAAAGTCTTGGCGTCGTGCGTCTCCTCGATGATGTTGACGACCGCAAGCGTCGCATCACCCGTGGTCCAGACCGGTATATGGGAGCGGGAATCGACCAGGTGCGAGAGCAGCGGACTGGTCGGCGGCGGAGCCTCGACCGGCGGCGGTTCGCTCGGCACTTCAAGGGCGGGCTGCACTTCGGGCGCCTTCCTCATCGGCAGCGTGTTGGTCAACGCTCCTTCGTCCAGTGCGAAATGGATCTCGAAGCACGCACAGCGCACGACGGAATTCGCGTCGAGGACCTCGGGCACGTCGGGAAGCAGTTTCTTGCCGTTGAGGAACGAGCCGTTCGTGCTGCGATTGTCGACGACGTAGTAGTGCTCTCCCGTGTTATCCGACTTCCTGATGATGCGCAGGTGCACGCGCGACATCAGCGGGTCCTCGAGCTGGATCATCGCGCTCTGGTGGCGGCCCACCGTGACCTCGGCTCCGAGCGGAACCGTCTTCAGGACTTGACCGTTCTTGGTGACGGTCATCGAATCTTGCTCTCGAGGCATCGCGAATTTTCCTCAGGGGGGAGTCTAGGAACGTCGAGATTCTAGGAACCCGGAGCGCAGTTGCGATCTACGTGACGAAGGAAACTCCGCGCGCGGGGAAAGATCGGGGCGAAGACCGTGCCCCGCGGCGGCGAAGTGGGGACGGAGTAGCGGGTCTTTGGCGAGCTTCGCAAAGCATTCTCTGGCCTGTCGACGGGGTCGAGCGTTAGGATCCCGCAGCCTGCTTGCCGCCAGGCCTGCCTCCGACGCACGCGCTGCGCCGGGCGGGACGAGCGACTGCACGCTCCCAAAGCTTCGCCCCACAGCGGAGACTCCGTTCCGCCGCGTTCCCACTGTCCCTTGGAGAACTAGCTTGAAGACGCCTCTGTCACTGCTGGCTTGCCTGGCCGCCTTCTGCCTGCTGACCGCAGCGTTTGCCCAATCGACCGCGCAATCACCCGACGGCGGTGCAGCCGCGAGCGATCCCCACCTCGACCTGCTGCTGGCGGCGCAGACCGCGGACGAAAAGGCAGAGCAGCATTTCCCGAGCGCGCGAACCTGCGGCTCCTGCCACAAGGCGATCTACGAGGAGTGGGCCACTTCGCAGCACGCGTATGCCTCGATCTCGCCGATGTTCCACAAGTTCGAGCAGGCCTTGAACCGCCTGGCCTCCGGAACTGTCGGCGCCTTCTGCGTGCGCTGCCACGCGTCGGTCGGAACGACGATGAACGAGTTGCGCGATATCCAGATCTACGACCGGTCCGAGGTTTCGCGCGAAGGGGTCACCTGCGTGACCTGCCACCGCGTCAACCAGAACTACATGAAGGTCAACGGCAATCGCGCGCTGGTCGATGCCGCCCTGTGGGGGCCGGTCTTCGGACCCGCGCGCAGTGCCACGAATCCTTCGAACTACGAAGAGATCGTCGCGGACCGAGGACTTGACGCCAAAGAGGGTGAGAACCAGGTTCACACCAAGCCCCAAGAAAACGAGCAGCTCAGCCGCTCCGAGTTCTGCATGTCCTGCCACCAGGTCGCCATCTATCCGGGCATCAAGCTCGAAGTGGTCTGGGACCAATACAAGGATTCTCCCGCGCAAAAGCGCGGCACGACCTGCCAGGACTGCCACATGGGCAAGATCATCGGCGACAAGGTCGACGGCGACAACTGGATGAAGGCGCCTTCGGCGGTCATCGGCAAGAAGGAATTCAATCCGGACGCCAAACACACCGACCACTCCTTCCCTGGGCCGGGGTACTCGATCGCGCACCCCGGCATCTTCCCGCAACCGCGCCGCAAGAGCCCGTTCTCGACCGCCGAATGGTTGGCTTTCGATTGGCGCTTGTGGACAGAGGCGGACTTCGAGGAGCGCGTCGTGAAGGGCGAACTGAGCCCCGTTTTCGTGTCCAGTCCGCCGCCGGGACAAGGCACTGTGGAACAGCAGCACCTCGCGTTCGATTGGAGCGATCGTGCCAAACGCGACGAAGCGCGCGACATCATCAAGGAAAACCTCGAGCGCCTGAAGCTGCGCTCAGAAAAGCGCCGCAACCTGATGGAGTCGGGCTCGCACCTCGACGGCCCGTTCTTCGACTCCGAGCGCAGGAGCGGACAGGCGCTTTCGTTCCGCTACGAGGTCAGCAATATCTCGGATGGCCACAACTTCCCTTCCGGTTCGCTCGGCGCGCAGCCGGAGATCTGGCTCAACGTCGCGCTGCTCGAAAAGGACGGCAACGGCGAATTCAAAAACATCTGGGAATCGGGTTTCGTCGACAGCCACGGCGACATGGCCGACATCCATTCCAAGGATGTGCTGGCCGGAACGATCCAGCCGGATGCTCAGCTCTTCAATCTTCAGACGAAGTTCCTGACCACCAACCTCAAGGGCACCGATCGTGAGATGTACCTGCCGGTGCCCTTCGACGGCGATCAGGTGCCATTGATCCGGCCGGCGGGAGTTCCCACCTCGGTCTTGAACCACCCGCCATTCATTCGCATGGAACAGCGCAGCATCCCCCCGCTTTCCTCGCGCACGGCGAAGTACTCGGTGCCCGCCAACCTTGTCTCGAAGCCCGGCACCTATCGACTCGCGGCGCGCCTGTGCAGCAGGGCTGAACCGATGTACTTCATGGAACTCGTCGGAGCCACCAAGGAGATGTTGCGCGAGATGAACGATCAGATGATCGACATCCATCCCTACACCGTCGAGTTCACGATCGAATGAGGACCCATTCCATGAAACTCAACATTTTCATTCATGGCGGTGCGCTCGTCACGGCGAGCTTCGCGCTCGGATCCTTCGCCTATGCGCAGGAAACGAGTCCGCAGGGTTATCCGCTCCCCGGAGTCAAGCCGAGCACGCCGCCCAAGATCGATCCGGGCGCGAAAGCGGTCGAAGTCCCGCCCGAGAACTTCCGCGCACAATTCCGACCGGGTCTGCACATTCCGCAGACCTTCAGCCTGCAGGACCAGCTCGAGACCTATCGCAAGGCTCCGGTCGAGACGCAGCGGCCGATGCTCGAATTGGGCCGCGAGTTGTTCCGTGAGGGCCCGCTGCGGGATTACCCGAACCTGATGGGCGATCTGAATCCCACCACGCCGCATTTCATGGTGTACGGGGATTGGCGCACCGCAGCCGGGGTCAGCAACAACGGCTCGAACGAGACGGCGCGGATCGCCACGCGACTCAACCTGGACATCGACGCCCAATTCACCGCCACAGAGCGCATCCACGCCTTCTTGCGGCCCTTCGAGGACGGCCAGGACATTACCAGCCTCGACTTCACGGACGAGGTCGGCGGCGACGACGGCAACGACGACGAGTTCACCTTCGCGGATG
>JANMRV010000723.1:0-8326 GCA_031388685.1 Planctomycetota bacterium | reverse complement strand
CGATCTCGAAACACGCCGAGGTTTTGCGTGGATTCTCAAAGCCTCGAGCTGAAGACTTCGAGCTTGGCCCTCCAGGTGAGCTGTCGCAAGACGGGCTGCAATTTGGGAATGACAACTCGGATCTCTCATGGCGCTCGAGGTCAACTCGAGCGCGCGGCACGAATCGCGCACTATGCTCGCGAGCCTGCATGTTCCTCCTCCATCGCATCGGTGCTCAAGCCGTTCGAGTTCGACGAGTTGATCGCGATCGTCAGCGCGCAAACGAGTCGCGTGTAGCCGCCCGTACAGAGCCTGGCACCGTACGGGCGACGCACCGCAGTCAGCGTCCCTTCGCGAACCAACGCGCCAGCCAGCCCTGCACTTCGCGGTACCAGAGCACCGAATTCTGGCCCTTGAGGATCCAGTGGTTTTCGTCGGGGAAATAGACCAGGCGTGCGCTTACCCCTTTGGCTTGCAACACGCCGTACAACTCCAGCCCCTGCCCCACCGGCACGCGAAAATCGCGCTCGCCGTGTAGCACCAGCATCGGTGTCGTGAAGTTTTTCGAGAAGCGGTTCGGGCTCCACTTCTCGACGTTCTCCAGGTTGCTGAACGGAAAGCCGCCGTAGCTGAATTCGCGGCCCTCGGTTCCGTCGGAGGCCATTTGTCCATGCAGCGAATACACGCCCGCGTGCGAGACGAGCGCGGCGAAGCGATCGGTATGCCCGGCAATCCAGTTGACCAGATATCCCCCATACGATCCTCCCGCCGCAGCCAGGCGATGCTCGTCGATAAAGCCCTTCGCGATCAGAAAATCGGTGGCGTTCATGATGTCCGTGAACGGCTTGTCGGAATGCGCGCCGAGGATCGACTCGACCCACTTCTGGCCGAAGCTCGACGAGCCGTGGAAATTGACCATCGCGGTCACATAGCCGGGCGCCGCGAACAAATGCGGATTCCAACGAAGGCTGAAGCCGTCGCCGAACGTGCCGATCGGGCCGCCGTGGATCATCTGCACCAGCGGATACTTCTTCGTCGCGTCGAAGTTCGGCGGATAGCACACGAACATCTGCACCATGTCGCCGTTCGCACCGGGGAAGCTGAACTCTTCGGTCTTGCCGAGACTGAACGACTTCATGAATTCGTCGTTGACCTTCGACAGCGGCTTGGGGTCGCCGCCGCCCAGCGCGACGGAGAAGACTTCCGGCGGCGCGTCGAATGAACTCATCGAGTAGACGATCTCGTTCTTCGGCGTGAGCTCGAATCCGCCGACCATTCCACCGCGCACGATCATCTGCGGCGTGCCGCCGGAGACCGGCAGCGAGTAGAGGCCGGTTCGACCGCGAATTTCCGAGCGAAACACCAGGGATCTTCCGTCGGCCGTGAAGCGCCAGTCCGCGGGAACGTTGTCCCAGTTCTCCGTGAGCACGACCGAGAGCTGCGTCTTGACATCGAGCAGCGCAAGCCGCGTGCGATCCGGATATCCGCGCGGCCTCGTCTCACGCCCGTAGGCGATCGTCTTGCCATCGGGGCTGAAGATCGGGCGCGAATCCTCGGCCGGGTTGTTCGAAGTGATGTTGCGCTGTGCGCCGCCCGCCGTGGCGACGAGGAAAATGTCCAGATTGGTGGTCGAGAACGGCGGCGGAACTCCGCTCGCCGCCATGGCGATCCATTTCCCGTCCGGAGAAACGTCGTAGTCGATGCTCTGACTTTCACCACCAAGATCGAACAGGCCGCGCCAGCCGAACAAGAGGTCGGTCAGCTTGCCGTTCTCGATCTCGACCGTGAACAAACGCAGTTGCTCGCCGTCGGCGAGCCAGCCGTCCCAGTAGCGATAGATCCGATCCTCGGTGACCTTCGCCTTGACGAGTTTCTTCTCGCGCATGTCGAGCTCGATTTTCAGGCTCTCCGGCGTTTCGAAGCCGTAGATCACGGTCGTGACGAAAACGATGCGCTTGCCGTCGGGCAGAAACTTCGGCTGCGACACCGCGAAGGGCACTTCCGTCAGGCGCCGCGCTTCGCCACCGTGCGTGGAAATCAGATAGAGCTGCGCGACCTTGTCGCCTTCGCGCTTGGAAACGAATGCGATGCTCGTGCCGTCGGGACTGAACATTGGCGAAGTGTCCGAAGCTGAGTTCGTGGTCAACAAGCGCGTCGTACCCGCCGCGAGATCGCTGAGCCAGATGTCCGCGTTGCTCTTGTTCTCCTGCATGTCGTAGCTGCTGATCGTGTAGACGAGCTGCGAACCGTCGCGCGAGAGCACCGGATTGCCGACGCGCCGGATGGCCCAGACGTCTTCGATGGTCAGTGGCTTCGTCGCCTGCGCGAAGCTGGGCGTGGCGAGGAGCAGACCGAGCAACAGGATTCGAATTTGCATGGCAGGGCACCTAGGGGGACGAATCGTCACGCCCGGCGTGGTAGGCGTGTCGGGCGCGCGATGATCGCCTGTACGCGCCCGTTAGGCCAGCGCTTGCCGATCCATGACTGCGGCCTGGTTCCCGATCGGGCTGCGGATCCAGAAGGCCGGATTAGCCGCGCCGCGGTGCACGGATCATGGCGGCAACGGTCACGCCGAGAATCAACAACAGTAGCCCGTCGAAGAAGATCTGATTGGACACCAGCGAAGCCGGCATCGGCTGGGCGGCGTAGTAGATCAGGTAGGTCGGCACGATCGTGAGCAGCGCGATCGCGACTCCGAAGCGCAGACCTTGCCTGATCCATGGCTTGTCTTCGACGCCGCGCGAATAGATCCAGACGAAGGCGCCTGCCAGGATCGCGTGCGCCAGCAGCATCCACGGGAAGTACTGCTGAGCGTCGGCTTCCGTGCGCATGATGTTCGACACCTTCGCGTACTCGTCCTGCAGCAGCATTCCGTGCACCAGGAACGAGCCTCCCATCCAGACGACGAAGACGACGAGCCAGGCGATCAGCAGCTTCTTGTTCACGATTGCTCCTCGGGAGTGGGGTATGGATCGAGGCGGACGCCGAGACGGCTTCGAGGGTACCTCCGGGCTGATCCGGCGAGAGCGGGCGACTTCCAGAGGGCAGCGAACAAATTTCCCACATCCGGCCCGCCGGCCCCCCCAATACGGGGCGGCGACCTCAAGAGAAGCGGCGAACCTCTCGACTTCCACACGGAACGGGCGCGTGCCCGTCGTGCGCGAATCCCCCTCTGGAGCTCTCGGATCATGTCTGGCTCGACTACTTACCTCGTCACCGGCGGGACCGGTACCTTCGGGCGGATGTTCGTGTCGAGCTGTCTCGACAATCCGAAGACCAAGCGCGTCATCGTCTACAGCCGCGACGAGCTCAAGCAGCACGAAATGCGCGAGCAGTTCGACGATCCGCGCGTCTCCTACTTCATCGGCGACGTGCGCGACAAGGACCGCCTGACGCGCGCCTTCCAGGCCGACGTCGACGTGGTCGTGCACGCTGCGGCGATGAAGCAGGTTCCCGCCTGCGAGTACAACCCCTTCGAAGCGGTCGCGACCAACGTGCTCGGCGCGAAGAACATCATCGACGCGGCGATCGACTGCGGCGTGCCCAAAGTCATCGCGCTGTCCACGGACAAGGCGGTCAATCCGGTCAACCTGTACGGCGCGACCAAGCTGTGCGCGGAAAAACTATTCGTGCAGGGAAACTCCTACGCCGGCACGAACCCGACACGCTTCGCCTGCGTGCGCTACGGCAACGTGGTCGGCAGCCACGGCAGCGTGATTCCCGTCTTCCTGCGCCAGCGCGAAACCGGCCAGCTCACCGTGACCGACGAGCGCATGACGCGTTTCTGGATCACGCTCGACCAGAGCGTGCGCCTGGTGCACACCGCCGTGTCGCGCATGATCGGCGGCGAAGTCTTCGTGCCGCGCATTCCGAGCATGGGCCTGCTCGACCTCGCGCGCGCGATCGCGCCTCAAGCCAAGATCAAGATCTCGGGCCTCCGCCCCGGCGAGAAACTTCACGAATGCTTGATCTCGTCCGACGAGGCGCGCCACAGCGTGCGTACCGACGACATGTTCGTGATCAAGCCGGAATTTCCGTGCTGGGGCAACGCCGGCTGGTCGGAGGGCGAAGGTCTGCCCGATGGATTCGAATTCACCAGCGACAAGAACGAGCGTTGGCTGACCCCGGCCGAACTGGCAATCGTGATGTTTTCACTGGAAAACCACGGCCAATCGGCGGGCCGACGCCGCGAAGACTTCAAATCGGCATCCTCGACACGCACTTCGCTCGGCGCCGCGTAGGAACCCGTGACGAGCACTCGAACGAACCCGAAGGCTCTCGCCATGGTAGGTAGAGCGCCACTGCGCTCGCGTCTGTTGCCCTGCGGCCGTCAGCGCATCGACGACGCCGATGTTGCGGCGGTGGTCTCTGCGCTGAAGAAAGACGGGCTGACCACCGGACCGCACGTCGAACAGTTCGAGAGCGATTTCGCGTCCCTTGTCGGTGCCCGACATGCGGTCGCGGTTTCGGGCGGCACGGCCGCGCTGCACGTGATGCTCGCCGCTCTTGTCGTCGGACCCGGCGACGATGTGCTGGTGCCCGCGATGACCTTTGCCGCGAGCGCGAACGCCGTGCAGTATCGCCACGCGAAACCGGTCTTCGTCGATGTCGCCGATGCGATCGAATGGCTCGATTCAGAGCCCGCGCTCGCGCGCTCGAACCTCGAACACGGACGCAAGGCCGGTTGAGATCATGGAACTGTTCCTGCGAGCAGACGCCTCGGAGTCGATTGGAACCGGACACGTCATGCGCTGTCTGGCTCTCGCGCAAGCGTGGATGCACGCGGGCGGCACGGCGACGTTTGCGATGAGCCAGTGCCCGCCGCGCCTGTGCGAACGCTTGCGTCAGGAAGGCGCGAACGTCGTCAGCATCGCCGCCGAGCGCGCCAGCATCGCCGACGCGCAGGAAACCGCGGGGCGTGCGCGCACGGCGCTGGCGCGTTGGATCGTGCTCGACGGCTACGACTTCCACGCCGACTACCAGGTCGCGGTTCGCGACAGCGATCTCTTCCTGCTCGTGGTCGACGACGAATCTCGCGACGAGCGCTTCGCCGCCGATCTCTTGCTCAATCACAACGCCTACGCAACGCCCGAGTTGTACGCGCACAAGATCGGCCGTGCGCGCCTGGCGCTCGGCGGACGCTACGCGCTGCTGCGCAACGAGTTCAGACCCTGGCACATGTGGCGGCGCGAGATTCCAAGGCGCGCACGGCGAATCCTGATCACCACCGGTGGAACCGATCTGCACAACTCGGCGCTGAAAATCCTGAGCGGACTGGACTTGACCCTGCAGCGCGGACTGGAAACGAGCATCGTGATCGGCTCCGCCGCAGTGCATCGCGTGCAAGTCGAAATCGAAGCGACGCGCCGCGGCGCGCGTGTCATCGTCGATCCGAAGAACATGCCGGAGTTGATGGCCTGGGCTGACGTCGCGATCAGCGCGGCCGGCAGCACCTGCTGGGAAATAGCCTTCATGGGTCTGCCGGCGCTGACGCTGGTGATCGCCGAGAATCAGGAACCCATTGCGCGCTGTCTGAGCGAGCGTGGAGCAGCGCTTTCGCTGGGACGCGACGACGATTCGACCTCCGCGCGCGTGGCGCAGGCGCTCTCGCGCCTGATCGACAATCCGGTCGAACGTACCACGCTTTCGCGCGCCGGCCGGCGCCTGATCGACGGACGTGGAGCTGCGCGCGTCGTCGAACTGCTATCCGAGGCGGCATGAGAGTGCGCGCCGGAACACGAACGATCGGCGACGGCGAGGCGTGTTTCATCGCCGCCGAGAGCGGCATCAATCACAACGGCGACGGCGAAAAAAAATTCACGCTCGATCGCGAGCTGCGCGGACCCGATCTACGCATGAGCTGCGACGTGCGCGAACTCGTGCGCGCGGTGCGCGAGCTTGGAGCCATGCTGGGCTCCGACGAGCTCGGCCCGACAACCTCCGAGGCTGATTCGCGCGCCAGTTTCCGTCTGTCGTGCATCGCCGGCCGCGAACTTGCCGCCGGCAGCATGGTTGAACCGGACAGCATCGTTTTTCGTCGCCCCGGCACGGGGCTTCCCCCCAAGGCGCTCGAATGGATCGTTGCCCGAGCATTGGCTCGCACGATCAAGAGCTCCGCCGTTCTCGAATCCAAGGAGTTCGCATGAGTACGACACAGACTTTCGATCCCACCTGGGAACGCGACATCTACGCCCGCGGTCAGCAGATGAACCGCTGGCCCTTCGATGCGGTGGTCAGTTTCCTTTTTCGTCATGCGCCGAAGAACCGGCCTCACAAGGACGTGCGCGTGCTCGAAGTCGGCTGCGGCACCGGCAACAACGTCTGGTTCGCGGCGCGCGAAGGCTTCAACACCACCGGCATCGACGGCAGCGCGACAGCGATCGACCTCGCGCGTGAGCGCCTGCTCGTCGAGGACCTGACCGCCGATCTGCACGTCGTCGATTTCACGCAACTGCCCTTCGCGGATGCCAGCTTCGACCTGGCCATTGATCGCGGCGCGTTGACCTGCGTGGGACGCAGTGCGGCACTTCGGGCCCTCGGCGAAATCTCGCGAGTGCTCAAGCCCAGTGGGCGCATGTTCTTCAACCCTTATAGCGACCGTCACACCAGCGCGCGCTCGGGCCGCATCGGGCCCGACGATCTGACGCTCGACGTTGGCGCCGGCTCGTTGGTCGGCTGCGGACAGTTGTGCTTCTGGAGCGCGGCGCAGGTCACTACCGCGCTGATCGAGGATTGGCGCGTGCTCTCGCGCCAACACGTCGAATTCGAAGAGCAGGAACGTCCGCTGCGCGAGATTCATGCCGAATGGCGCATCGTCGCCGAAAAGGTTGCTTGAGATGCGGATTCTTTTCCTGGGCAATCACACGGTCGGCGTGCGTTCGCTCGGCGCGCTTTCGAAGAGCAACGCGATCGTCGGCGTCGTCGCTCATCCCAGCGATCCTGAGGACGGCACGCGCTACGAATCGGTTTACGATTGCGCTGCCGGCGCGGGACTTTCCGTGGCGCGCTTCAAGGGTCGCGATCCGGCGCTGGAGAGTTACGTGCGCAGCGTCAGACCGGATTTGTTGTGGCTCGCTGACTATCGATATCTTCTGCCGAAGGCCGTGCTCGACCTCGCCCCGCTCGGCGCGGTGAACCTTCATCCGAGTCTCTTGCCTGCGTACCGCGGGCGAGCGCCGATCAACTGGGCCATCCTCAACGGCGAACGCGAGATCGGTCTCAGTGCGCATTTCATCGACGAGGGCGTCGACTCAGGCGACATCATCGCGCAGCGCAAGATCAGCCTGTCCGCCGAGGAGGATGTCCAAGATGCGCTCGACAAGCTCTATCCGATCTATGAGCGACTCTCGCACGAGGTCGCACAGTCCTTCCGCAACGGTAGCGTGCAGCGGCACGCGCAACCTTTTGGCCCCTGGCCGACCTGGCCGCGGCGCAAACCTCAAGACGGGTTGATCGATTGGAACCTGGATTCCGAAAGCGTCGCCAATCTGGTGCGCGCCGTCGCGCGCCCCTATCCGGGTGCGTTCAGTCGTCTCGCCGACGGCAAGATCACCGTGTGGAAGGCGCGCGCCGGGACGGCGCGCGGTCCAGGCCATAGCGGCTCGGTATGGCGCGCGGAGCCCGGTCGGTTCTTCGTCAACTGCGCCGAGGGTTCCTTGGAGGTGCTGGATTTCGAAGTGGCGGGCGCAAGTCGGCCGCGCGTCGGAGACCGGCTCGAGTCGCTGGAGCGCGCGGCATGAACCGGGACGATGGGGCTGGCAACGGCTTCGCTCGCGACGATGCGAGAACACGGTCCCATTTCGACGCGCTGGCGATCGCGCACGGCGGCGACGTTCGCGCCGTCGATTGGGGATCGCGCGCCTCCCAGGAAGCGCGGTTCGGTGTGCTCGCGACGGTCGGCGATTTGCGCGGCTGCACGCTGCTCGACGTCGGTTGCGGCCAGGGCGACTTGCTCGCTTGGCTGGAACTGCAGGGCATCGACTGCGACTATCGCGGCGTCGATTTGTCGCCGGAAATGATCGCACTGGCGCGCCGGCGGTTTCCAAATCGCTCGTTCGAAGTTGCGAACCTGCTGGAGCAAGAGGCTCCCTTCGAGCGTTGCGACTACGTGCTCGCCAGCGGGATTTTTTATCTGCGCCGTGAAGCGCCCGAAGATTATCTGCGCTCGATGGTCGCCTGCATGTTCGCGCATTGCACGCGCGCCGTGGCATTCAATTCGCTTTCGGCCTGGGGGGAGGAGCGACCTTTCGACAACGAATTTCGCGCCGACCCTTACGGCACGCTGCTGATGGCGAGCTCCTTCACGGAGCGGCTCTCACTGCGCCACGACTACCACCCGCGCGACTTC
>JANMRV010000662.1:0-5013 GCA_031388685.1 Planctomycetota bacterium | reverse complement strand
GACGTTCCTAGCGCGACGCAGCAGGACCGAAGACCGCCAAGCCGAATAGGCAAATTATTCCATGGGCTGATGGCGCCTGGCGGAGCTTGGATCGATTCGGCCTCGGCCGAAGGCGCGGCGCGGCGCGGTCCGGTTGCGCCGCGCTTGGCATCCTCTTCGGGCAGGCGAATGGAGTTGCTTCGGCGCTCCAGAGCGCGCTTGGCGGGAGTTCGCCGGCCGCGGCGAAGTGGCAGGACGCGCGGGGAAAGGCTGCGCAGCTGTGCGTGACGTGAATGCCATTGCCCCGCAGGGGACACCGTAAAAGGTGGTGGATTCGAGGCTTCGTAACGGCTCTCCCCTTCTTGAAACAACCCGCTAGAATGTCGCCTTGTTCCGGCGGCTCTCCACTCATTGGGTGGCCGCCGCCAAGGATCGATCCTTCGCGAGCACCCCATCGAAAACAGCATCATGCGACTCCTGCCTATCGCCCTTGCGTTGACCGTCCTCTCCTCGCTGGCAGCTGCACAGTTGGGTGTGGTTTCGACCGACCCTGCGCTGAATGCGAGCAATCGTGCACCCAATGACTCGATCACCGTTGATTTCGATCGCCCCGTCCAGGCGAGCTCACTAGGCAACTTCGAAGTCTACGGCAACATGAGTGGCCCGATCGCGGGCCTGCGGACGCTGGAAAACGGCGACACGCGAGTGCGCTTCCGCCCGAGGCGCGCGTTCTTCGCCGGCGAAACGGTGACGACGACGCTGAACGAAAACCTTGCCGCACAGGATGGGTCCTTGCTCCGGACAGAGGGGTTCGTGTTTTCGTTCCGCGTCAAGGCCGCCCCTGCTCCGATGCAGTTCACGCCTTTCTCGACCATCGATGTCAGCCCTGGCGCTGCGTTCGCACGCATCTATGGCGGGCAGAATTGCGACTTGAACGGCGACGACTTTCTCGACCTCGCCGTGGTCACTGAAATCGCGAACGACGTGCGCGTGTACCTCTCGAACCACGACGGCACCGGCCTTTTCGGCCCTATGGCGGGGCAACCCAATTCGGTAGGCAACTCGCCCAGTCCCAACGAGAACGCAGACCTCAATGGTGACGGGAAGATCGACATGGTTACGTGCGAGTACTACGGCGGAACGGCTTCCGTGCTGCTTGGCAATGGTGACGGCACGTTTCAGCCCGTTGTGAGCTACCCGATGAATCAGTGGGGCGTGTTCGGGATGGCGCTCTTCGATGCCGATGGCGATGGCGACAGCCATGTCGCGATGACGGGCGGTGGCAATGTTCTACTGCGGCTCAACAACGGAGATGGGACCTTCGGATCCATGACGACGATCGCCACCGCAGTCGCCGACGATTACGGCTTGTCGGCTGCCGACATGGACAACGACGGAATCAGTGACCTCGTGGTCGGCGGAATCTCGGGCGGCATCATGGTGCTCGAGTCCAACGGCGACGGCACTTTTACGCCGAAGCCGGCTCAACCTTCGGGCGGACACTGTTGGATGATCGTGTGCGCGGACCTCGACAACGACGGCAACATGGACGCGTCGATCGCCAACGGCGGCTTCGCCCACGGATCGGTCGTGCTGGGCAACGGCGACGGCACGTTTCAGGCACCGTTCACGACATCGCAATTCGGGCAGATGAACGCGACTGACCTTGGCGACCTCGACGGGGACGGCGATCTGGATTGGGTGCTGACCAGCTACGGTTTCGGGGCCTACCAAGTATGGAAAAACGTCGGCGGCGGCCAATTCGTGTTGGATCAGACCATGCCTTCGGTGCAGAACCCGGCCTGTGCCGCACTGGTCGACATCGATGGCGACCGCGACCTCGACATGATTCAGTACGACGAGACCTCGGACATCGTGACGCTTTTCGAGAACGGCGTGCTCGACGCACCGACGTTCTGCTACGGCACGGCTGCTGCTTGCCCCTGCGGCAACTTCGGCGCGGCGGGTCACGGCTGCGACAACTCGCAGCGTACGGGTGGTGGGCTCCTGCTCGCACAAGGCCGAGCCAGTGTCTCGAATGACTCGCTCGCACTGAACGTCGACGGTCTGGTGCACCCGACCAACATGATCTTCCTGCAGGGCACGTCCGCTGCCGGTGGCGGCGCGGGCACACCCTTCAACGATGGTGTCCTATGCGTCGGGGGGGTCATCCGACGCCTGGCGGGGCGCCAGGCGGTCAACGGGTTCGCATCGCTGGGCGCCGGCAACGCCGGGGATCCGCCCTTGTCCGCGCTCGGCCTTGTGCCGGCGATCGGCGGCGTCTTCTACTATCAGGCTTGGTACCGCAACATCGCTCCGTTCTGCACCAGTGCAACGGATAACACGTCGAACGCCGTCAGCGTGACCTGGACGTTGTGAAGCAACGAACTCGACCGCGCTGAACAGGCACGCACTCGACTCGACGGTGCTTGTCACACCCCATTGCCACCAAGAGAACGCGCAGCCGATCGACACGGCAGTGATTGCGGCCTGAGCAAAGCGCGAGGACTTGCGCCGAGGGGAGCACTACCGGAACTCGGGCTGTCGGTGCCGAATGCGCGCCCTCGAGCAGCGTTGCCGCAGCGTCGACTTGCGCCAGGTTCTCACGCGCGTCGTCGCACGATTCCGGGCAGTCAAGCGCTCGCGTGAAACACCGGCAGCCGTCGCGGAACAACAGGCCATCCTTGCTGGCGCCGCGCTCGTGCGCTACGAAGCAAAGGCCGCGCACGAAGGCGCGTTCGACCGCCACGCGCTGCGCGAAGAGGCGACCGTCCAGCAGGGCTGAGCAGGTCAGGCTTCAGATCGTCGAGCAGCGCGTCGACGGCTTCGATCCTGGAACGCCAGAGTGCCGCGGGAGGCGAGTTTCCGGCCAGCGACTGGAGGCGTGGCCGGCATTCAGCCGAAACAACTCCCCGCATGAACTCGCTCTCCACCGAGAGGTTTGGCCGACTGGCGTTAGGGCTCGGCGGTGCCGCGCTCGCGCTTGTGGGAGCGCTGCTTGCCATGCGCCAGAGCCCGGTTCACGAGGGTGCCGATACGGTGCGCGTGATCCCGGCCGGCGAATTGCCCGCGTGGAAGCCAGGCCCGCATTGGGCATCGTCGCTGCCGCCCGTGCGCCGTGCCGGCGAAGCGATCAAGATCCCGATCTATCCGCCGTGGAGCGAACTGCAGGCCCGGCAACTCTTCACTCCCGGTGAGTTCGACAAATACGACGAGTACTGCGGCAAGCTCTACCTGCCCAGCATCCGTTTCAAAGTGGACATCGAGGAACATCCGCTGCAGCAGATCGAGTTCGTCGTCAACTCGCGCTCGATGCGCGAGGACGATGAACCGCTGGCCGTGAAGCCGAAGCTGCGTGTGCTCGTCGCGGGCGACTCGCACACCGACGGCGTCTGCCAAAACTTTGAGTCCTTCTCCAATTTGACGGAAGCGGCCCTGCGAAAACTCGCCGGCATCGAGAGCACGCAACGAGGAGCGGCCTTCGATCCGCGATCGATCGAGGTCCTGAACGCCGGAAAAGGCGGCTATTCCTTCTTCAATTACCTCGGCACGCTCGAGCGCAATCTCGATCTGCAGCCCGACGTATTCGTGGTCACGGTCTACGGCGGCAACGATTTTCACGAAGTCTTGTCGGCTTGGCACAGCTACCGCAACGACGGCAAGCGGCCGCCTGGAGCAGCCAGGTACCCAGACGAAATTAGGGCGGCGACGGCAATCAGTTCCCAAGCTCTGAATCAGGCTTTCTACGGGGTGAAGTACTTCGACGTCTATCCCGAGCAGATGCAAATCGCCCTCGACTGCGGCGTCGAAGTCTGTCGTGAGATCCAGGCTCTGTGTCGCGAGCGCGGGATCCGACTGATCGTGCTCTACCTCCCGCCGCGTCAGGAAGTCGAGCCTGATAACCCTGCGCTGAATATCAGGCAACTCCTGCAGGCACTGAAGCTCGAGCCCGCGGCACTGGCGGATGCAGCTTTGCTGGGCGATCAGTTGCTGATCAAACTCGAAACATTGGGGATCGAGCACGTCGACCTACGGCCCGCGTTCCGGCAGGCTGGAGAATCGCTGTACTGGAATGCGGACTGGCACATCAACCTAGCCGGTCAGCGCATCGTCGCGCGCGAGTTGCTCAAGACAATAAGCGCGCGCGACTGAGCGGTCGGGGATTATTGCCACAGGCTGTCAGCCTTGACTGCTACGCTGTTTGGATGGCGCTCACGGCAACGATGCATCGCTTCGACATCGAACTCGCGAACAGCGACAAGGGTGTCTATCAGACCCTGGAGCTGCGCGTCGCACGCCATCCGTCCGAGGGTGCGGGTTTCCTGCTGGTGCGCGTGCTCGCGTACTGCATCGAGTACGCCGAGGGCATCACGTTTTCAAAGGCCGGGATCAGCTCCGTCGAAGAGCCGGCGATCTCGATCCACGACCTGACCGGAGTACGGCTGGCCTGGATCGAAGTCGGCGCGCCCTCGGCGGATCGCCTGCACCGCGCTTCCAAGGCAACGGCGCGCGTGGCGCTCTATTCGGATCGCCGCCTGGATCTGCTGCGCAGCGCGCTGGTGGGTGAGCGCATCCATCGCGCGGAAAAGATTCCTGTCACCGTGTTTCCGCAAGCCTTCCTGCGCGAACTCGAGTCGACCTTGGATCGCAATGTGCGCTGGGACGTTTCGATCAGCGACGGACATTTGTACGTCACCTCGGGCGGCAAGTCGTTCGACGCGGAATTGCATTCCGTTCCGCTGTTCGAGAGCGAGTAACGCGCGCACGGAAGTCGGCTGGGGCTTCCCGGCGAGGCCGGCATTGCGGATTGGCGCCTCGGCGCTCGCGGTCGCGGCCCAATTGTGGTTTCCTGCTCGGCCAACGAAGCTCGCGCCTGCATGAGCTCGCGCACGAGCCCGACTCCTGGAATCCAATCATGAACAAGCACTTCCTCACTGAATCCCTGTTGACTGTCGCGGCTGTGATGCTCGCGACCGCTGAGTTGGTTTCTCCGGTAGCTGCCTGCCCGACCGTGTTCGCGCAGTCCGAAGCCCG
>JANMRV010000647.1:0-9844 GCA_031388685.1 Planctomycetota bacterium | reverse complement strand
CACAAGGGAGAGTCGCCCTGACTCATTGTATGCCCACGCACTCAGGGATCATGTGCGCGCCGTCGTCGCGGGTGACCTTGAGTCCGTCCGCAACGACAGCAAGCACATGCTAAGTGTGTTCAATAGGAGCAACTGGCCGTTGGAACTTCGCCTCCGCGCAGCGCTCCTCGACGCGAAAACTGTCGATCACTCAACGCGTTCACTGTCTCTTGTTCAGCGTGTCGGAGAGCTCTATCTAGCGGCTCCCATCGCGCGCGTCGAGGGGCGCGCCGACAGGATCGCAACGCTTGCGCTGGAATGCCTCGACGCCGCCACGTCCACCACTGGGTCAAGCACGGAGATGACGCTGCACACCCTGCGCGCATTGGAGCTTGGTCTCTTGCGCCAGGGTGATCCAGCGCCGGAACTTGCTGAAAAGCTTGTGACACGCCTGCTCGCGATATTTCCCGGCGAAGGCTGGTATGTCGGGGAGGAGATCGGCGTGTTGCTCTCGCATCTCGACGACCCGCGCGCGCTCGCGCGGCTCATGAACGAAATGGAGAGAAGTTCACAGGAGGTGGCGATTCATTACGCCGATTGCGTGCATCGCATGGCGCATGGCTGGGACGCTGCGAAGCGGCGCGCGATGCTGGATTGGTTCGCGCGTTCGAGCGAATACACCGGCGGCATTTCGCTGCCAGGTTATCTGTCGGCGATGCGCGCGCACTTCATCGCGAATTTGCCGCTCGAAGCGTGCAAGGAGCTTGCGCCACAGGATGGAATCGAAGCGGAGAGCCTTGCGCTAATCCTCGCGCGGCTGCCGGCCGAGGATGCAGGGAAGTACTTTGCCCAATTCGAAACCGCGATCGCTCGAATCGTGCCGAAGTCCTTCGGCACCCGCGAGCAATCGACCAAGGACGCGGCGCTGCGCGCGCTTTCGCCGCTGAAGCTTCCCGCGGTGGATGAACTCGCGCGCAAACTCGCTGTGAGCGAGGGCGAGATCCTCGAAGCGCCTTGGACCCTGCTCGCGCGCGCGCCGGAAGCTCGGGACTATTCAATCTGGGTCGGCGCGATCGTCTCGCCTTCGTCGACGAAGCGCGAGACGGCCTTCGGCGCGCTCGAGAAAATCGAGCTTGCGCCTACGAGCGCCGACGAATGGCGCGCGCTGCTCGATCACGCGCGCGAAATCGGCTCGCGCAGGGGCCGCGAATTGACGCGCACGCTGGCGCGTTGGTGTTGCAAGTCAGGGGGCGCGATCCCGGAGAGCGATCTCTCCGCGCCGAAGGATTTTGACGCCGCGCTTGCCGCGATCGAGACCTGGTACGCCGGGAAATTCCCCCAGGGAAAAGGCCCGTCAACTCCGGAGCCGAGTCCTCACTGGTCCGAAGAGCAGATCCTGGCCTTCCTGACGCGCGCAAAGTCGCGACCGGGATCGCCCGCACTCGGCCGCGTGGTTTTCGAAGCCGCGGGCTGCACCGCCTGTCATGCGGTCGGAACGACTCCAGCGACTGATCGCCGCGGATTTGGACCCGATCTCGCCAACGTCACGGATCGTTTGTCCGACGCTGACTTGCTCGCGGCGATCATGGCGCCCTCGCGCATCGTCTCCGATCAATATCGCGCTTTCATCGCGTTGACCAAGGACGATCGCATGTTCGAGGGCATCGTCACGCGCCGCGATGACAAGGGCATCGAGATCCGGCCCGCGGGGCAGGAGCCGATCGAGATCGAAAGCGATGATCTCGAATCGCTCAAACCTTCCACGCGCTCGTCGATGCCCGAGGGTCTGCTCGATTCGCGCACCCTGGAAGAGGTCCGCGATCTCTTCGCGTACCTGAAGAATCCGGCTGCGACCGCGGCCACACAGAATTGGTCAGCGCTCTTCGGCCCCGGGGGCATCAAGGGCTGGGACGGCGACGCCGCGATCTGGAGTCTGCGCGGCGCGACGCTTTTCGGCCGTTCCGTCGGCATTGCGCGCAGTTCCTACATCCTCGCGCCGATGCCGGCGCAGGACATGTGCGTCGAGTTCGACGTCTTCCTGCCGCCCGGCGGCAACTCAGGTCTGTGTTATCGCGCGGAACGGCCCAACGATCCGCAGGCCACGGATCCGAGCGGAGCCCAGGCGGATCTGGGCCAATCGTATTGGGGCACGCTGTACACGCCGGAGCTTGCGACGCACGGCAAACCCGACGCTGCGCTGCTCGAAGCCGCGCTCGATCGCAACGGCTGGAATCACGTGCTCGTGCGCTTCGCGGGCGATCAGCAGTCGATGGAAATCAACGGCTTCGAGACGTATTCGCTGCGCGAAACACTTCCACCCGGCACGAAGTTCGGCTTCCAGGTGCACCAGGGCAAGCCGATGCAGGTCAGGATCGCCAACGCGCGCTGGCGTACACCCTGATTACTGCTTTTCTTGCAGCGCCTTCTCGAGGTCGATAACCAGACTGTCGAGCGGATCGATCTTGCGGGCGCGTTCGAGCAAGGCGCGAGCTTCGTCCTGCTCCGCCAGGTTGGCCAGGCACAGTGCGAGTCCGGCGAGCACCGTTGGTGAATCGGGCATCAGCAGCTGCAGGCCGCGATAAATCAATTTCGCGCGCGCGAACTGCGATTGATCGAGCCAGGCCTTCGCCACGCGCGCGGCTTCGATGGGCGAAGTTTGCACGAGTTGAGCTATTGCAGCCGTCAATTCCTCGGCGTCCGCGGGCGGCAACCAGACCAACTGATCGGCGAGCGCCGCGTGATCGTCGGGCAGATAGGCGAGCAGCAGTTCGTTCAACGCGAAAGCCTTGGCCGCGTCGCCGCGCGCAACCAGCGCGCGCTTGTGTCCGCGCAGCGCATTGGCCTGCGGCTCGGTCCAGCCCCAATCCGTGAGCAAGCGCGCCGTGTAGCGCGGATCGAAGGCCGCATAGATCGCGTCCATGGGCTTGCGCGACACGGCAATTTTCATCTCGAACAGATCTTGTGGCGCCGCGAACTCCAGGCGCATGTTGACGTCGGTGTTGATTCCGCCGTCGCCGTCGCTCGCGCACATGGCATGCAGGCCTTCGTCATCCAGCATCAGCACGCTGAGCAGCAGCGTGCGTACATCAGCGCTGGCGAAGTAGTTCAGCAGATCTTCGCGCACGTCGGTCAGCGCGTCGAGCGTGACTTGAGCGGTGTCCAGCAGCGCGCTTGAAGGCACGATCGGCTCGGACGAGCACAACAGCAGTGTGTCGTAGTCGTTGATGCGCAGGAGGGCTACTTTGGGAAACACGCTTTGCGCCGTGCTGGCAACCAGGGCGTACTGTGTAGGCGAGAGCCCGTAGGTTTGCAGCCACTGCACAAAGATGCCGCCGCGCGTCAGTCGCGAACGCGCCGTCGTATAGAACTCCTGGGTGTACAAATTCGAGATCCCGGCGATCCATGGATTGGACGGCTCCGAGATGATCAGGTCGAAAGCCGAGGCGTGGGCTTGCAGGAAGTTGCGGCCATCGTCGATGACTTGATGAAAACGTGGCGAGCCGTGCGGGTTCTTGTTTTCGGGGGCGAAGACGCGCGCGGCTTCGACGACCGCGGGTTCCAGCTCGCAGCAGGTGACTTCAGTCTCTTTGAACAACAGCGCCGCGCCCGCGGTCGTGCCCGATCCCATGCCGATCACCAGCACCGAACGGGCCTGTGGCCGCAGCAGCAGCGGGAAGTAGGCCGCGCCCAATTGCATCGGCATGTCTTCCCAGTTGGAGGCGTCGACCTTGCCGTTGACACGCAGATTCTTGATCCGCGGCGGCGCGTTTCTCGTGCTTTCGTCTGCATCGATTTCGAGTGCCATCACGTTCGCGCTCGCGCCTTCCTCGAAGAACAGCACGCGGGCGCCGTCGCCGCGCAAGGCATCGGTTCGCTCGGCGTAGAGGTACGATCCGAGGTTTGTGGCGCGAGCATCGTCCGAGCGCCACGGCGCGATGATCAGCGCTACCGCCGCCACGGCCAAGCCCAGTTCCGCTTCGCGTCCGCTCCAGCGCGGAGCGAGCGCCAGGAGCAGCGCCGCGACATAGCTGAAGAGCGCGAGCATGGTTGTCGCCTGGGAGCCGATCCATGGCACGAGCAGCGTGAAGGCACACAGGGCGCCTGCGATCGAGCCGAGCGTATTCCAGGCGTAGATGCGGCCGACGCTGGCTCCAGCGTGCGTCGCACCACAACCGAGCAGTGCGATCAGGGCCGGAAAAAAAATGCCCATCGCGAACGTGGCGACGAGTTCGAGCGCGGCGCTGATTCCGCTGCACAGCGCGGCATTGAAAAGCGGCGAGGCGCGCTGGTCGCGCAGTGTGCCGGCCAGTTGCGCGAGAGATGGTTCGAGGAGCCGCCCGCAAAGTGTGCCGACGACGACCAGCAGGGTTGCGATGGCGATCCAACGCCGCGGAGTACCGAATCGATCGCCGAACAGGGCGAAACACAGACTGCCCGCCGCAAGGCCGGCGATGAAGACGACCACAAGTGCCGTAAACGCAAAGGTCGTCGGGCCGACGAGCAGGGCCATTTCGCGGCCCCAGAGCATTTGCAGCGTCAACGCGCCGAATCCAGCCAACAACGCCGCGGCGTTGACGGCCATGGCGGGTGCGGGCGCTTCAGCGCTGACGCGATCTGAAAGCGTGCTCTGTGCAGCACTCGCATGTTCGATCGGACGCGAGGCGCTCTGCGCCTGTGCCCGATCCGTGAGCAGCGCCAGCACGCCGATCAATGCGCTGACGCCAGCGATGCTGAAGTTCGTTCCGTTCAGGCCGATCGCCGGCAGCAGATGGAAGCCCGCGATCCAGGCGCCCAGCGCCGCGCCGCCGGCATTGAACGCGTATAGCCATGCTGAAGCGCGGCCTACAGAATTGCCCTGCACGGCGAGCCAGCGCACCAGGAGCGGCAACGTCGCACCCATCAAAATGCAGGCGGGTGCGATGGCGAAGAACGTGGTCGCCACGCGCACAGCGGTCATGGCGAGGGAATGACCCTCGAGGATTGGTGTCGCGAGCGCCGCGATGCGCGCGCACCACGGCGAGACGAGCGGCACGCACACGGCCCACAGCGCAATCCCGAATTCGCACAGGCCATAGGCGAACAGCGGCCGCGACATGCGGTCGGCACGCGCGCCGATCAGCCACGCGCCGAGGCCCAGGCCGGCGAGAAACCCAGCGACGACACTGGCCATGGCCAACGAGCTCGAGCCCCAGACGTGGGCGAAGCGCTTGAACCAGAGCACTTCGTAGACGAGCGCGCAGGCTCCCGACGCCACGAAGTAGAGCGTGGTGCCGATTTCGAAGGCGCGCGTGCGCTGCGGAGTCGACATCGTTCAGGAACTCGACGGCGAAAACGCGGCGTGGGCGGCTTCGGCTGCACTCGAAGGAACTTTGCGGCCTTCGGCGCGCAGGCACGCGGCCAGCGCTTCGAGGATCAGCACCACGTTGCGCAGGCTGGCACCGCTGCCCATCATTCCCACGCGCCACAGACGGCCCTTGTGCGCCCCGAGTCCGCCGGAAATCTCGATCCCGTAGTCTCCGAGCAGCCGCTTGCGCACGCGCAGGTCGTCGACTCCCGCCGGAATCGTGATTGCGGTGACCTGAGGCAAGGCATCGGCGTCAGGCACGAGCAAGTCCAGTCCGAGTTCGCGCACGCCGGCGCGCAGGGCTCGTCCGATGCGCGCGTGGCGCTCGAAGCGCGCTTCGAGACCTTCGGCGTGGACCAGTCGCGCGGCTTCGTGCAGCGCGACGAGCAAGTTGGACGAGATCGTGTGGTGATAACCGCGCTCGCCGCCCCAGAAGCGCATCAAGAGATTCATGTCGAAGTAGAAACTGCGCTGCGTCTGTGCTCGTTCGCCGATGCGTTTTTGCGCGCGCGCGGAAAAAGTTACCGGCGCGAGCCCGGGCACGCAGGACATGCCTTTCTGGGAACAGGAGTAAGCCGCGTCGATGCCCAATGCGTCGCAATTCACCGGCATGCACCCGAGCGACGTGACCGCGTCGACGACGAAGAATGCGCCGAGTTCACGCGCGAGTTCGGCGAGTGGCGCGAGATCCTGACGCACTCCGGTCGAGGTCTCCGCGTGCACGGCGCACAACACGCGCACGTTTTCACCCGCCGCAGCCTTGCGCAGGCGCGCGACGTCCGCGGGCCGGCCCCATTCGTGTTCGACGGCGATCACGCGTGCTCCGCCGCGGCGCGCGACTTCGAGCATGCGCGCGCCGAAGTAGCCGCCGACGGCGACGAGCACCGCGTCGCCCGGCTCGATCAAATTGAGCAGCGCGCCTTCCATGCCCGCCGTGCCGGTGCCCGAGAACGCGATCGTCCACGGATTGGCCGTGCCGAAGATCGGCCGCAGCAAGCTCGAGATCTGATCCTGCACTTCGAGCAGAACCGGATCGAGGTGGCCGATGGTCGGCCCTGCGAGGGCGCGCAGCACGGAGGGCGCGACGGGGGAGGGACCGGGGCCCAACAGCAGACGCTCCGGGGTGATGCAGGCTTGGATCGGAAGATTCACGGGGCCTAGTTTGCCGCCGCGCGCAGCTTGGCGCGAACCCCGACACGAAGCCGTGGAGATTTCTCCAACGCCGCTCCAGCGGCCCCGTAGCACACGAGGTGCTTTGGCGCCCGACCTTATAGAGATGTCCCGCCGCAGTTCCTCACGCCCGACCGACGCCGAACTGGAGATCCTGCGCATCCTTTGGCGGCGCGGGACGATTTCCGTGCGCGAGGTCCACGACGAGCTGAACCTGACCCGGCCGACCGGCTACACGACGGCGTTGAAACTGCTGCAGATCATGACCGAGAAGGGGCTGGTGCGCCGCGACGAGTCGAGCCGCGCCCACCTGTACGAGGCGGTCGAGAGCCAGCAGGGCACCCAGGGGAAGCTGGTGGCGGATCTGGTCGAACGCGCCTTCGGAGGATCGGCGTCGGAACTGGTCCAGCGCGCGCTCAGCCAATCCCAGGCGCGCCCCGACGAACTCGCCTTGATCCGCTCGCTGATCGAGGATTTCGAACGGCGCGGGCTCAAAAGCCAATGACTCCGGGCTGAAGCTCGACCATGCAGGCAGCAACTGTGGAGCTGGCGAGCACGGGCTGGGCGGCGGAATACGCCCACGCGCTGACCTGGACGTGGCTGCACTCGCTGTGGATCGGCGCCTCTGTCGCGCTGTGTCTGTACGGATTCTTGCGGCTCGTGCATGTGCGGCGCGCGCGCTGGCGTTATGCGGCGAGCAGCGGCGCGCTGTTCAGTGTGCCGCTGATCGCCCTGTGGACACTCTCGCGGGAGCTGGATACGGACGCGGTCGATTTTCTGGACCTGCTCGACTCGGCGACCTTTGCGGGAGCGCCGCTGCCGAACGCGATCTTCGGATCGCTTGGAGTGCTGATCGCCTGGGCCGACGAGTTGCGCGCGTCGTTGGCCGGGCGTCTGGAACCGCTCGAGGAGACATTGGCGCTTTCGTGGGCGCTCTTGGCGCTGCTCGCACTTGTGCGGGTCGGTGGTGGTTTTGCGTTGCTTGCGCGGCGCGCCTCGCGCGAATTCAGGCCCGCCGCACCCGGCTGCCAAGTTCGGCTAGCCCTGCTTGCACGGCGACTTGGCATCGCGCGCCGCGTCGGACTGTATTGGAGCGACACGGCCGAAGTGCCGATGGCGGTCGGTGCGTTTCGCCCGAAGGTCGTCCTGCCCAGTGCACTTCGCGAACGGGTCGAGCGCGCTGAACTCGATCTCGTGCTGCTGCACGAGTTGGCCCACGTACGCCGTGGCGACGGCTTCGCGCGGCTGATCGAAGCTGTTTTTCAGGCGCTTTTCGTACTGCATCCCTTCCTCCCGTGGATCGCCGCGCGCGTTGCTCGGGAACGCGAGCACTGCTGCGACGACATCGCCATCGGGGCTGGAGCCGATCGCCTCGGTTACGTCCGCGCGCTGGCCGAATTGGAAACATCGCGCTGCGAGCGCAGCGCGCGCACGCGGCGTTGGTGGCGCCCGGTACTGGGCAGCGAGCCCGCCCTGCGCGCGACCGATGGTGCGCTCGTCGAGCGCATCCGCCGCCTGACTTCGTTCACAGCGGTTCCGCGGCGCACGGTCTTCGTGCCCGCTTGCGCAGGATTGATCCTGGGCGGCGCCGGGTTGGCACTCGGCGCATTGCCGACCCACGACCTGCGAGCGGGCGTCGCGTTCGTCCATTCGTCGCCGGCAAAATTCGAGCGAACTCTCGACCTGACGTGGACGAGCCCGGATCCGACAAGCGCGGGCGATTCGGCCGCGCGACCCATGTTTGCGCGCATGATCGTGCTGAACCACACTCGCAAGACGAACGGCAGCGAGCCCGCGAAATTCGTGATCGGCGAAGCGATCGAGATCCGCAGCCACGCTTCACTCGACGAGCAGGATCTCGATGCGCTCCCGGCGCTGCCGGCTGTTCGCATTCGCTCGCTCAGCTCGACTCGCTAGGCTTCGGGATGACGCGCAGCAGAAGTTCCTTGAAGGAGCGCGCGCTCAAAGCGCCTTCGCTGCCGGCGAGGAAGCGGCCCTGCGCATCGGCGAAAATCGCAAAGGGCAGGCTCATCGCATCGGGCATGTTTTCCGCGAGCGCCAAGACTTCGTCCTCGGGATCGTCGCAGTCCGACGCCAGCGCGACGCAATGTCGGGCGACGAGCGGCGCGACTTCGGCGTGGGGCAAGACACCCTGGACCAGCGCGCGGCAGTTGGCGCACTGCTCGCGGCCGAACTCGACGAAGATCAGTTTGCCTTCGCGCCGGGCCTGGGCCTGGGCGTCGCCAAAGCGCGTGTTCCAGTCCAAGGTGGCGCGGTCGTCGAAGTGGGGATGGGGCCGAAGCGGGGTGTTCATGGGGCTCGATTGTCGCCGGAACGGGACACGCAGGCGACGGTCCTCAAGCCTGCGCCCGGATGAGGCCGACTCTAGCGAGACCCGCCGATCTTGACGGGGCTCGCAAGCAAAGGACTTCCAGTATGACGGCCGCTCAACCTTCGCGGGACGAACCCGCGCCGAACGGAGTTCACGAAGTACGACTTTCGCCGCGCCATCCGACGAGCGTGTCGGTGCGCATCGCGATCGAGACCCTGGAATTCAGCGGCCAGACGGAGAACCTTTCCGCCGGCGGCGTCTTCCTGTTCACCCCCGACAAGATCCGTGTACGCGTGATGCTCGACGAAGGCGGTGAATCGCGCAGTTTCGCCGGCAGGATCGCTCGTGTGCAGCAGATGAACGCCGAGCAGAGCGGTTTTGCGATCGAGTTCGACCGCGAGTGACGCGGACCGCCGTCGGCGGGCCTCAGCGCCCGCGCAGGCCTCGCGCTAGGAGCACCCTGACAGAATGACCGTCGTCTATTGCGTTGCGGTCCGCGCACGATTTGCAGGCCAAAACGCGCGATCACGCGTGGCCACGGACCTCAAACCTTAAGGTGAATCCCCTCAGTGGAAATCGGCTCTCCGGCAGGTTTAGTGGAAGCAGGAACGGCCTTGCCGCCCGAACCGAGCGCCACCCGAACCCCTTGGAAGGGGGAAAACGCCACGCTGGGGCACATCGAGGATGTGCCAGGAGGGCCAAATCCTTGAGGATTACGAGCTGCCGATCCCCGGTCTCGTCTCCGCGCACAGCCTCGGCGACCAGGCACGCTTCTACGGAGCTTGGGGGCCGGCCCTGGCCCGGACGGGCCTCTCCCCGTGCGAGGAACGGAGGGCCTCCAGGCGCTCTCTTCTCCCTCAAAGATGCTTGTTTTCAAGCGGTTTTGCATCGCCGAGGCCGGCTCGCGCTTCCACTAAACCTGCCGGAGAGCCTGGAAATCCAGGGTAGGGAATTTTTGGAAGCGGGCTGGTCGGTTAGCTCCTCCACCCACGACCCCTTGTGCCGTCACCAATCGTAGC
>JANMRV010000563.1:0-7693 GCA_031388685.1 Planctomycetota bacterium | reverse complement strand
GCTTCAAATCGGCGGCGAAGTGGCGCATCGCGGAGAGGAACAGGACGGTCCGCTGCACATGGCTTTGGACATGTCGCGATTCGTTCGCCACTTCCATCATGAGGACGGTGTCCTCGGGCTGGAGCGAGCGAATGAGCGTGGCATCCAGATCGAGCTGGTCGCCGAAGACAATGACGAGCCGTGCGCAGTTTGGCTCTCGCGCCAACCGTTGCGATGAAACAGCGGAGCGAGGCGGCATACCTGCGCATCATACGAGGTGGCTCATCGTCACGGCGTCAATCTGCAGATGATGGTGAGCTGCGCTCCGGGATGCGAGGTTCCGCCTCTGCACCCCGCTGGCGCAATCGCCAAGAGGTTCCCTTTTCTGCTTGCCATCAGCGAGTGCGCCGGACGTCGCTGGCAGCGGCAACGGACAGCATGCCGGCCCCCAAATCTGGGCCGAGGCGATTTCTTGGTCGGAATCGGCTGCATGCTGGCCGCGCAAGTTCCGCAGGAGGCCGACTTCTGCACGTCTCCCTGATGGCCCAGCGCTTCGCCCCTTTCTTGCATCCAACGCAGGTCGCCGGGCGATTGGCAGGATAGAGAGGTAGACGATGCAACCAAGCCTTCGACCCCAGATCTTCATCAGTGCGATCCAAGCGAAGCACAATCGCCCTGAAGCAGGTCCCCACGTGAACAACGAGCTCCTCGATGGCGAGCGACTGCACAGGCCGGGAACCGAGGGCGTTGATCGACCACGTATCGAACGTGCGGTTCGAGAACTTCTGTTCGCGATCGGAGAGGACCCCGACCGCGAGGGCCTGCGTGAGACTCCGCTGCGAGCTGCCAAGGCTTGGAGCGACCTGACGGCAGGTAGTCGGGACCAAGCCGCCCGACACCTGGGCAAACAGTTCGAGCACCGCACCACAGGCGGGCACCAGCTCGTGGCAGTTCGCAGCGTCGAATTCCACAGTCTATGTGAGCACCACTTGCTGCCGTTCTTTGGCCGCGCGCACATCGCCTATCTGCCGGCCAAGGATCGCGTTTGCGGTCTTTCCAAAATCGCGCGAACGGTGGACGTCTTTGCTCGCCGGCTGCAAATGCAGGAGCGACTGACCGCTCAGATTGCCGACGCGATCGTCGATCACCTGGACCCTTGCGGCGTCGCGGTGATCCTCGAAGGGCAGCACATGTGTATGCGCATGCGCGGCGCTTCGAAGAGCGGCTCCGACATGCTCACTACGGCGTTTCGTGGCGTGTTCGACACACAGCCGGCGCAACGTGCTGAAGTCGTCTCGTTGCTCCTTGGAGCCGGCCGTGGACGGGACTGAGCGATGCTGGTAACGCATCCCACTCTGACAGCGCGCCGCGCGTGCCACGCCTCACTTGCGCTTGCTGCCAGCGGTTGTTTGAACGGCCCATGAGCACACCGGCGCTCTCGAACTCTGCGTTCTTGGTGCTTGGCGCGAGCGGCGGGATCGGTGCTGAAACCGCGCGAAGGCTCGTGTCCGCTGGCGCGCGCGTATTCCTCGCGGCCCGTGATGGCGAGCGGCTTGCGGCGCTCGCTCGAGGGCTCAGCGCGCCCTGTGCGACGGTAGACGCGCGTGACTTCGGCGCCGTGGACGCGTTGTTCGATCGGGCTTCGAGCGAGCTCGGGGCGCTTGCTGGCGTAGCCAACCTTGCAGGCTCGATCTTGATCAAGCCGGCACACTTGACCAGCTCCGAGGAATTCGACGCCACGTTGGCGCAAAACCTGACCACAGCTTTCGCGACCGTGCGCGCCGCGGGTCGCGTGATGCGAAGTAGCGGCGGTTCGGTGGTGCTCATGGCCTCGGCCGCCGCACGCACGGGACTTGCCAGTCACGAGGCCATTGCTGCCGCCAAGGGTGGAGTCATCGCCCTGACGCTTTCGGCAGCGGCAAGTTATGCCGGTTCGCTGCGAGTCAACTGTGTAGCGCCGGGCCTCACACGTACGCCCCTGTCGCAGCAAATCTTGGCCAGCTCGACGGCAGAGAAGGCTTCGATCGCCATGCATGCTGCGGGACGTCTGGGTGAGCCAAGTGATGTTGCCGCGGCCATCGTTTTCTTGCTCGACCCCGCGAACAGCTGGGTCACGGGCCAGTGCCTTGGCATCGACGGAGGCTTGGGGACGATCCGCCCGCGACCGCGGGCTGGAGGATGACGCAGTGCAGCGCCACCGCCTAGCTCCTTGAGCTGGCGAATCCGAGCTGACGGCGACTTCTCAAAATCCAGTCGCGCAGATCTCGCGCAGCTGACTCCATAGAACAAGTTGAACTTGCCGGTCGTGCTCTGGTTGTCAGCAGCCTTGCGCTTCTTCACCGAAGCCGAGTAGTCGACTCGCTCTGGCTGGATGTTGGGGCCGCGGCGGCCTGTTCGGGTTTTACTGCGCAACCGTACAGCGCTACGCGAGGTCGAAGCGATCGAGGTTCATCACCTTGTTCCAGGCCGCCACGAAGTCATGCACGAACGCCGGTTGCGCGTCGCTCGATGCATAGACCTCGGCGAGGGCTCGGAGCTGCGCGTTCGATCCGAAGACGAGGTCGACGATCGTCCCCGTCCACTTGATCTGGCCGGTCGCCCGATCACGCCCCTCCAGCACGCCGCTGGCGGTCGGCTGCCACTTCGTGTTCATGTCGAGCAGGTTGACGAAAAAGTCATTCGTCAGCACACCGGGGCGTTGGGTGAAGGCGCCGTGTGCGGGCGTCGCGAGGGCGCGCATGCCTCCGATCAGCACCGTCAGCTCGGGGGCGCTCAGCGTGAGCAGGTTCGCGCGATCGATCAGGAGCTCGGCCGCGGTGGCTTCGAGTCCCTTTCTGACGTAGTTACGGAACCCATCCGCGATCGGCTCGAGGACGGCGAACGAGGCCACGTCCGTCTGCTCGAGCGACGCGTCCATGCGCCCCGGCGAGAACGGAACCTTGACGTCGTGGCCGGACTTCTTCGCAGCCTCCTCGACGGCGGCGCAGCCACCGAGAACGATCAGGTCGGCGAGCGAGACCTGCTTGCCAGCAGTGTTGAAGTTCTTCTGGATGCCTTGCAGCACTTGAAGCACCTTCGCCAGCTCGTCTGGCTGGTTGACGTCCCAATTCTTCTGCGGCGCGAAGCGGATGCGTGCACCGTTCGCCCCGCCGCGCTTGTCACTACCGCGGAACGTCGAAGCCGACGCCCAGGCGGTCGTGACGAGCTGCGAGATGGAGAGTCCGGACGCCGAGATCTTCGCCTTCAGCGAAGCGATCTCTGACTTTCCGATCAGCGGGTGATCGACGGCAGGGATCGGGTCCTGCCACAGCAACGCCTGCTTCGGGACGAGCGGGCCCAGATAGCGCGAGATCGGGCCCATGTCGCGATGGGTCAGCTTGTACCAGGCCCTGGCGAACGCATCCGCGAATGCCTGCGGGTTCGCGTGGAAGTGCTTCGAAATCTTCGCGTACGCCGGGTCAACCTTCAGTGCGATGTCGGTGGTCAGCATGATCGGAGCGTGCTTCTTCGACGGATCGTGGGCATCCGGAACGATGTGCGCTGCCGCCGGGTCTTTGGGAATCCACTGCTGAGCACCGGCAGGGCTTTTCGATAGCTTCCAGTCGTAGCCGAGCAGATTGTCGAAGTAGTTGTTGCTCCACTTCGCCGGCGTGGTGGTCCATGCGCCTTCGAGCCCGCTCGTGATCGTGTCGCCACCAAAGCCGCGGCCAAAGGTATTGTTCCAGCCAAGGCCTTGCTGTTCGATGCCGGCGGCCTCGGGCTCGCGACCGACGTATTTGCCCGGATCGGCCGCGCCGTGGGTCTTGCCGAACGTGTGTCCGCCTGCGATCAGGGCCACCGTCTCCTCGTCGTCCATCGCCATGCGCGCGAACGTCTCCCGGATATCTCGCGCCGAGGCGAGCGGATCCGGTTTGCCATTGGGCCCTTCGGGATTGACGTAGATGAGGCCCATCTGAACGGCGCCCAGGGGATTCGCGAGGACCCGATCACCGCTGTAGCGCTCGTCTCCGAGCCAGCGGCTCTCGGGTCCCCAAAAGATGTCCTCCTCTGGTTCCCAGATGTCCGCGCGCCCACCGGCGAAGCCAAAGGTCTTGAACCCCATCGACTCGAGGGCGACGTTTCCAGCGAGGATCATCAGGTCGGCCCACGAAAGTTTCTGGCCGTACTTCTGCTTCACGGGCCACAGCAGGCGGCGCGCCTTGTCGAGGTTGGCGTTGTCCGGCCAGCTGTTGAGCGGCCCGAAGCGCTGAGATCCAGAGCCGCCGCCGCCGCGACCGTCGGCGATGCGGTACGTGCCCGCGCTATGCCACGCCATGCGGACGAACAGCGGTCCGTAGTGACCGTAGTCCGCGGGCCACCACGCTTGCGACGTTGTCATCAAGGCGTGCAGGTCCTTGACCACCGCGTCGAGGTCGAGGCTCTCGAACGCCTCGGCGTAGTCGAACGCCTTGTCGAGGGGATTGGACAGAGGCGAGTGCTGGTGCAGCAACTTCACGTTCAGTTGATCGGGCCACCAGCGTGCGTTCGTGGCTCCCCCGGCAGTAGTGCGAGCTCCGGAGAAAGGGCACTTGGATTCGGCTGACATGATTTTCTCCTTTGGTGCGGCGCGATGTCCGGGCAGCGCGTGTGCAAACTCGAGTGAAATTTAAGACGCGGCCAACTTGGTGACCCTAGGAATTCCAAGCCCCCTGATCAAGCTTTTACGCTAGCGCCGGCGCCGTGGGTGGGGGCCGCGAAGCGGCTATTTCCGCTGGTTTCTGCGGGTCGAGGCGTTCCCGGCGTGCCACGAACTGTCCTCCGCCGACAGCACTCGAGCAGCAGGCTTCGACCTGAATGGCAATGCGCTGCGGCGCGCGAGATTCGCTTCGTCCCGATCGACTTCACGCGCGATCGGCTCGACGACGCGCTCGCCGAGGCAGGCCACGGTCCGATGCAGTCCACGGCGTGGATCTGGGCGGGTGTCGTCATGTACCTCCGCCCCTCCGAGATCGAGGCGAGCCTCGCGACCATCCAGATGCGCTCGGCGCCGGGGAGTCGGCTCGTCATCGGCTATCACAGCCCGGCGTTGATGCTGCGACTGGTCGGGTTTCTCGTCCGCCGAGTGGGCGAGCCCCTGCGCTCGGCACTGACTGCCCACGACATGCGGTTGCTGATCGCGTCCAAGGTCTCGAAGTCGAATCTGGTACCGCAACTGGTACCGTAACTCGGGCAGGTCTGGAGGGGCCGCGACGGCGGCGAGGACTGGGAGTGCCTTTTCGAAGCGCTCCCGCCGATTCACTGCGTGAAAGTCGCCGTGATCTGAGGCTTCGGCACCACGTTCGACTTCGACGCTTGCGCGCAGCGCGTCCCCGAGGTCGAACTCAAACCTGGTGCCGTAACTCGTACTCGTTTCGTTGAAGGTGCTCGGCACCGTACTCCGACGACGCGCCTCGGGCAGCGGTCCGATTCCGCACGAAGAGCAGCAAGTGGGCGTTTCCCCGCCAAGGGCGCGAACGCTAGCCTGCATTCCATGGTCGGATGGCTGCGCCTGCTTCAGTTCGCCGCTTGTGTTCTCGGCTGCGCTGAGGCCGCGCTCGCGCAAGAGCCTGCCGCGTCGGCAAGCCCTTCGATCGCGCCCGCCCGACCGCGCATCGCCTTGGTGCTCTCGGGTGGCGGCGTACGCGGTCTCGCGCACGTCGGCGTGTTGCAGGCGCTCGAGGAGCAGGGCATCGAGTTCGACCTCGTCGTGGGAACGGAATGGGGCGCGCTTGTCGGAGGCTTGTACGCGGCGGGGCTCACGCCGAGCGAGATCCGCTCAGCGCTGCTCGCGCCGGACTGGATCGCCGCGATCCAAAACCGCCGCCCGCGTCAGTCCCTCGACATGCGCGCCAAGGAGGAAAACCGCGACTTCTTGTTCGACCTGCCGCTCGGGCTGGACGCGAGCGGACTGATCCTGCCGCCCGGCCTGTTCGGCGGGGACCGCCTGCGGCTGGAGCTCTCGCGCATGACGATCAGGACGCTCGAAACCGAGCGCTTCGACGATCTGCCCTGGGCCTTCCGCAGCATGGCCACGGAACTCACGCAAGGCGAGAGCGTCGCGCTCGACTCGGGCTCGCTGGCTCTGGCCATCGAGGCCAGCCTCGCGCTGCCGGTCCTCTGGCCTCCCGTGCGCTGCGACGATCTGTTGCTGGTCAGCGGCGAGATCTCCGAGCCGCTGCCCGTTGACGCAGCCTTGGACTCTGGAGCCGAGATGCTGATCCTGGTCGATCTCGGCGACGCGGATCCTGGAGAGCCGAAGCCGACTTTCATTGGCGTCGGCCAGCGTATCTTGGATACCGCAAGGGCGCGCAAGGCAGCCGAGGCGCGTGCGAAGCTGCGCGCCGGCGACCTCTTGTGCACGCCCGAGGTGCAAGGCGCCGACTTGACGGATCTCGAGGCCGGCGCACGGCTGATCGAACGCGGCCAGGTTGCGGGCCAGAAGCTGCGCGAGCGCCTCGCACCCTTCGCCCTGGAACGCACGACCTACGCGGAGCACCTGCGCCGGCGCCGTTCGCGCACGAATCAGCAACCCATCATCGACCGCGTGCTCGTGAATCCGGACTGCGCGCTCTCCGCGACGTCGGTGCGCGCGCGAATGGAGTCTCGCGCGGGCAAGCCGCTGGACAGGCGAGTCGCCGGCGACGACCTCGAGCGACTCTACGGCTTGCGCCTTTTCCAGCGCGTCGACTTCGAACTGCAGCCCAATGAGCCCGGACACGCCGATCTGCTCGTGCGCACGGAAGACCTGCCCACGGCACCCCTGCACTGGAGCACGGGGTTGACGGCCGAATTGAGCACGGGCAATGCGGTCAATTTCCAGATTGGCGCCGCCCTGCGTTATGCACCCGTCGACGCCTGGGGCTCGGAGGCGCGCCTGCGGATCGAGGCCGGCAACACACTGGGATTCCGCTTCGAATATCGTCAGGCGCTCGAGCCCTCGGGGAAGTGGTTCCTGGCGCCGTCGATCTCGCTCGAGAAGCGCCCCGTCGTTGTCAATCCGGACGCCGGCGCTGCAGCGGCGGAGTTTTCGGTCAAGGAACTCGATCTCGGCCTCGACCTCGTGCGCCAGATAGGCAAGGACTGGGAGGTGCGCGCCGGTTACGGCCATCGTTCCGGGCGCTCGACGCTCACCTTCGGCGATCCTGTACTTAACCCGACGGACAGTTTTAGCGACGGCGGCTCCTCTCGAGCGTGATCTGCGACAGCCTGGACGACACTTCGTTCCCTACCGACGGTTCGCTCATGACCGCAGAGTGGTTTCTGCCCGCCAGTTCCGAGCAGGTCGGCAACGACGAGGCGGTCCAGTTCCGCTTCGATCGCGCGCTGCGCCTGGGCGAGGCTTCGCTCGTTCTGGGCGCGGAATTCGATTCGGTGTTGAACGACCAGGCCAGCGTAGAGAGCTTCTTCCCGCTGGGAGGGTTTCTGCGGCTGTCGGGATTGGCGGCCGATTCGATCAGCGGTCCGACGGCCGCGCTCGCGCGCGCCGTCTACTTGCATCCGATTCAGGGTCGCAGCCTCGAGCCCGGGCTCATCACCTGGTACGCCGGGGGATCGCTCGAACTCGGGAACGTTTTCAATGAGTGGAGGGACATCACCGTGGCCGGCTTGCATCCCGCCGCCTCGATGTTCCTCGGCGTGGACACGATCATCGGTCCTACCTACGTGGGTGTGGGGCTGGCGGAGGGCGGGGAAACGA
>JANMRV010000551.1:0-9576 GCA_031388685.1 Planctomycetota bacterium | reverse complement strand
GAGCGTGTCGGAGATCGAATTCAGCGGCTACCCCGACGGCGCCCCGCGCATCGTGACCTACGGCTCGAAGTGGATCGAAGGCTCGATCGAATGGAACGGCACACGTTCGGTCAGCGCCGATGCCGACCCCTTGGCCGATCGGCTCAGTGCCGCTGCTGTCGGGGCATGGCGCGCCCTGGGCCTTTGCGGCTACGCTCGCGTGGACCTGCGCGCACCTGACGATGGGCCGCAGCGACTGGCCGTGATCGACGTCAACCCCAACCCCGACCTCTCTCCCGAAGCCGGCCTTGCCTTGAGCGCAGCCCGCCGAGGAACCTCCTATGCGCAGCTCATCGAATCCATCCTCGAGTTCGCGCTCCGCCGCAAACTTGCGCGCGCTTGAGCCGCGCGACCGCGCGACGCTCGCGGCGCTGCTCGTCGGCACGCAGATGTTCTACGAGCCCGAAGTCGTCGTCGCGCTCGAACTGATCGACCTCGGTCTGACGCCCGGCGGGGGAGGCTACGAGTTCGCCGTCGCGGACCGCGGCGAGGGCGCCGTCGGTTACGCCTGCTGGGGCCTGAATCCGATGAGCGACGGCGTCCACGATCTGTATTGGATCGCGGTGGACCGCGCGGCACAGGGCGGCGGAATCGGCCGCACGCTGCTCGCCCACGTCGAGCAGCGCGTGCGCGCCTGTGGCGGCCGCTGCCTGATGATCGAGACCGGCGGCAAGAGCAGTTATGCGCCGACTCGCGCGTTTTACCTGGCCTGCGGTTACACCGAAGTGGCGCGGCTCGCGGACTTTTTCCGTGTCGGCGACGACAAGTTGATCTACTCGAAGAGGCTCGATCGTTGAGCGCGAACACGAAGAGCAAGGCACGCGAGATCGAACTGCCGATCCTGAACGCATCGAGCGCGACCTTCGAGTGTGTGTTCCCGGTCTGCGGCGGGGTCTGCTGCAAGAACGGCCGTCCGGGCGTCGCACCGGGTGAAGCGCAGCGCATCCAGGACAACCTGCCGAAGTTCTTGCCGCACCTTTTGCCCAAGGCGCGGCGTCTGGTCGAGAGCAAGGGATTTTTGACGCGCCGGATCAAGGAAGGCCGGCGCACGCTGGCGGTGGTTGAGGGTTGGTGCGTGTTCTTCAACGAGGGCTGCGTGCTGCACAAGGTCGGCGCCTCCGAAGGCGAGCGCTTCGCCTACAAACCCTGGCACTGCGTTGCCTTTCCGCTCGAGAAGGACCATAAGACGGGCGAGTGGTACGTGCGCCAACACGGCTACGGCGGCGAGGGCTGGGATCTGTTCTGCATCAACCCCAAGGAGTCCTCGAAGCCCGCGCTTTCGACCCTGGCCGCCGAGATCGAATTCGCTCGCGGCATCGAGCGCGGCGACGAGGCCTGGCGCCGGATCGGGGATCCGCCGGCTGAATTGAAGTAACTTGACGGGCCGTGAGCACGCCGCGCGTTTCGATCTGCCTTCCGACCTACAACGGAGCTTCTGACCTCGCGCGCCTGTTGCCGGTGCTCGCCGCGCAACGCCTCGGCGACGCAGTGCCGGGGCTGGTCAGCGGAGCGATCGAACTCTGCGCGATCGATTCCAGCTCGAGCGACGCTTCGGTCGCGCTGCTGCGCACGGCGGGAGCCCGCATCGATGTGATTCGGAAGCCACAGTTCCGCCATGGCGCGACTCGCAATGCCATCGCGGCCATGGCGCGCGGAGAGATTTTGGTCTTCCTGTCCCAGGACGCGCTGCCCGTGGGCGAGCAGTTCATCTCGGAGCTGATCGCGCCCTTCGAGGATGCCCGCACCGCGGGAGTTTGCGCGCGCGTCCTGCCCCATCCCGAGGATGACCCGTTGACGCAGCGGACCGTGCTCGCGCAACCGGAGGCCGGCGACAAGCCGCAGTCTTACGACCTCGACGGCATCGACGGACTCTGGTCGCTGCCGGAATCCCAGAGGCTCGCGTGGCTCGCGATCAACGACGTGGCGAGCGCGATCCGAGCCGAAGTGTTTCGCGCGATTCCCTTTCCCGACGTGACGTTTGGCGAGGACGTCGCCTGGGCGGCGCGCGCGTTGACGGCAGGCTGGCGCCTGCGCTTCACGCCGCGCGCCCTCGTGCAGCACGCGCACCGCTACACCCCGCGGCAGGCGTTTGCGCGCTACCGCGTCGATGCGCATTTTCGCCGCCATGTCTTGGGCCAGACGGTCCGGCCGTCGCTGCTCTCCGTGGCGCGCGGGATCAGCTACGAAGTCCGCGAGGACCTGCGCTATCTGGCCAGGGAACCCCGCAACGGCCGCTGGTCCGCGCTGCTGCGCTCGCCCTGGTTGCGCGGCGCGCAAATCCTCGGCCAATACGCCGGCGCGCACTCCGGGCGGGGACTCCTGGATCCGGACTCCAGCGGTCGATAGCGCCCCAGGGACGCGCTTCGGCCTTTCCCCGCACGGCGCTCGCCGCGTACCCTTTCTCGCCTCGATCCTCCCGCCCGCCCCGCCTCGAGACCCCGCCACACACCCCGGAGCATGCCCCAGGTTCGTTCGATTTCGGTCCTGATGCCGACCTGGCAGGGGGAAGAGTTCTTGGCGCGCGTCCTGGGCGCCCTGGCGGCGCAAGTCTGTCCGTTGCCCTGGGATTTCCTGGCCATCGATTCGGGTTCGACCGACCGCACGCTGGCGATCCTGCGCGAATTCCAGGCGCGCTTCACGGTGCCGCTGCGCATCGAGTCGATCCACAAGTCCCAGTTCGACCACGGCGACACGCGCAACCTGCTCGCGGCGCGCTCGGAGGGCGAGCTGCTCGTGTTCCTGACCCAGGACGCGATCCCGGCGGGGCCAAACTTTTTGGCCGACCTGGCGAAGAACTTCGACGACCCCAAGGTCGCTGCGGCCACTTGCCGCAACTTGCCCCGCCAGGATGCGCAGCTCTTGACCAAGGTCTTCGGCCAGAACGACCCGGGTTATGTCGCCGGGCGGCGCGAGGTGCGCCTGCCGGAAGCCGCGATCTATGCGGTCATGGATCCGCACGAGAAGCGACTGCTCTACAACTTCAACGATGTGGCCAGCGCCGTGCGCCGCAGTGTCTGGGAGCGCCATCCTTTCCCGCGCACCGAGTTCGGCGAGGACATTCTCATGGCGCGCGCTCTGCTCGAGGCGGGCCATACGCTGGTCTACGACGACCGCGCCTGCGTCGAGCACAGCCACGACTACTCACCCGAAGAAATGGCGGCCCGCGCGCGCATCGACGCGAAGTTCAACGCCGAATGGCTCGAGCGCACCTGCGTGGCTTCGCGCTCGGATGCCGAAGTTTTGACCGATCGACAACTCGTCGTCGATCGCGCGGCGCTCGAGCACAGCGGCCTTCGCGGCGCGGCTCTGCGCGCCGAACTCGAGCGCGCGAAAGCCCTGCGCCGCGCGGCCTTCGTCGGCCTGTACGAAGGCGGACTGACGCGCGCGCGCCAGCCCGGGACGCGCATGCTGCAGAGTCCGAAGCTGCGCATCCTGTACGTGGTCCACGGATTTCCGCCGGACACGTCCGCGGGCACGGAGATCTACACGCTCAACCTCGCGCGCGAGATGCAGCGGCGCGGACACGCGGTCGCGGTCCTTGCGCGCGCCCCCGCGGCGAAGAGCGAAGCCGAGGGCGGGCCCAAGGATTTTTCCGTGCAGCACGAGGACTACCGCGAAGCCGATTGGCAAAGCGGCGAGTCGCTGTCCGTCTGGCGCATGACGCATCGGCTCGAACATCGCCGGCTGCGCGACAGTTACGACCAACCACGCGCGCGCGCGCCGTTCCTCGAGGTCGTGAAAGCGTTCGCGCCCGAGGTCGTGCACTTCCAGCACCTGATCCATCTCTCCGCGGGTCTCGTGCGCCTCGCGCAGGACGCTGGGCTGGCAACGGTCGTGCACTGTCACGACCTGTGGCCGACCTGCGCGCGCGTGCAGTCGATCCGGCCCGACGGCGTGCGCTGCGAGGAGAACATGGGAGCGGGCTGTTACCTGTGCGTGAAGGAGAAGTGGCTGGAGCACATTCCGGCGGCGAAGACCGCGGGGGCGTTGCTCGGCCCGCTTGGAACGATGCTCGCCTCGGCCGCGGGCCAGGGCGAATACGCCGACCTGATGGCGCGCCAAGAATTTTTGCTCGACGCCTGGAACGCGGCCGACCTGCGCATTTCGCCCAGCCGCTTCGTGCGCTCCAAGCTGCTCGCAACCAAAGTCTTCGATCCGGCGCGCTTGGTCTACTCACAGAATGGCCTGCGCCAGGATCATCTTCAGCGGCTTTCCAAACAGCCCGATCTCGCGCGCCGCGTGCGCTTCGGCTTCATCGGCTCGCTGGTCTGGTACAAGGGCGGCGAAGTGCTCTGCGAGGCCATGCGCCAACTCGCAGGTCAACGCGCCGTCCTGAACGTGTTCGGCGATTTCAAACCTGAGAGCGATCCGCACCACGCGAAGCTCGAAGATCTCGCGCGCGGAGCTGCCATCGACTTCCGTGGGCGGTTCGAAAACGCGAGACTCTCAGAGGTGTACACCGAGGTCGACGTCTTGGTCGTGCCCTCGACCTGGTTCGAGAACGCACCGATCACGATCCAGGAAGCGTTCCAGGCCGGCACGCCCGTGGTGACTTCGAACATCGGCGGCATGGCTGAATACGTCCGCGACGGTGTGGACGGTCTGCACTTCAAGGTCGGCGACGCGGCGGATCTGGCGCGCACGCTGAAGCGCTTCCTCGAAGAGCCGCAGCTGATCGAGCAGTTGTCCAAGGATTTTCCGCGCATCAAGTCCGTCGACGAAGACGCCGCCGAGATGGAGTTCCGTTATCGCGGTCTGGTCGCGCGCCGGCGCGCGGCGAAAGCGCGCACCTGGCTCGACCTGCGCGGCATCGATGCCGTGAAGCGCGAGGGCAGCGTCGATCCGCAGGGCGCCGACATGCTCTTGCTGAGGCCCGACGGCGCCGCGATCGAATTCGAGCTGGCTTCGGCCGCAGGCGGGAAGCGCGAGATCGAAGTGCAGGTGTTTCACCTGGCGGGGGAGAAGCGCGTCGAACTCGGCGGCCGCGTGCTCGTCGACAGCCAAGAGATCGGCCGCATCGCGCCGTTCTCGAGCGCGGGCGTCGACGGCGTGAAGAGCTTCGTGTTCCAGGCCCAGATTCCAAGCGGTGCGAAATCGCTGCGCCTGGAGTCGCTCACCGCGCCAGGCGCGCGTTCGGTGTTTTTGCGCGTGGCGCGTGTGCTCGTGCGCGATGCGCAGAACGGCGCGCCGTCGGATGCACCGCCCGCAACCCTGAGCGAGGCGCGCGCGTGAAGCGCTTCCTCAAGCAATGGCTCAGCGCGCCGCTGTTGCCGGCCCGGCCGACGGCGCCGGCTCCGATCGCGCGCCACGGCGCGTTGACGCTCGATGCCCTGCGCGTCGAACCGGGCGCCGCGATCACGCCCGCGCAGTTGCCCCGGGTCTCGATCATCATCCTGAACTACAACGGCCGTCATCATCTCGAAGGCTGCTTCAGTTCGCTTGCTGCGCTCGGGTACCCCAAGGAGCGCCTCGAAGTCATCCTGATCGACAACGGATCCGACGACGGCAGCCAGCAGGAAATGCGCGAGAAGCACCGTTGGGTGCGCCTGATCGAGAATCCGCGCAACGTTGGATTCACCGGCGGCTGCAATCAGGGCGCGCAGGCCGCGACCCGCGCGGAACTGCTCGTCTTCCTGAACAACGACATGCGCGTCGAACCGCACTGGCTGGCGGAACTCGTCGCGCCGATCGTGCGCGGGGAATGTCAGGCCACCACGGCCAAGATGTTTTCCTGGGACGGCAAGCTGATCAACTCGGTCGGCGGCGGCATGAACTTCCACGGCATCGGCATCCAGACCGGCTACATGGAGAAGCCCGGGCCGGAGCACGACATTCCGCGCAAGACGCTGTTCGCCTGCGGCGGAGCGATGGCGATCGAAAGCCGAGTGTTCCACGAGGTCGGCGGCTTCGATCCGGAATTTTTCGCCTACTACGAGGACGTCGACCTCGGCTGGCGATTGTGGATCCACGGTCACGCGATCCACTACGTGCCGAGCGCGGTGTGCTATCACCACCACTCCAGCACGAGTCGCACTTTTCCGCCGGAGACGCTGCGCGTGCTGCAGGTGCGCAATCCGCTCTACTCGTGCTTCAAGAACTACGACGACGAGAATCTGCGCAAGATCCTGCCGGCGATGCTGGCGCTGGCCACGCGGCGCATGCTGTTGATCTCGGGCATTCCCAGCGATCGACCGTTCCGCATCGAGGACGTGGACCTCGACCGGCCGGGTGCGATCGGCAAGTTACTGGACAAGGCCAAGCGCTCCTTCGATCCCGACATGACGATTCGCCGCAACGCCGGCGCCGACCTGATCGCGATCAACGACCTGCTCGGCAACTGGGATCACTGGATGGCGCGCCGCAAGCTCGTGCAAGACGCCCGGCGCAGGCCCGACAGCGAGATCTTCCCGCTGTTCATGAAGCCCCTGTGGTGCGTCGAGGACGAGGGCGCCTACCGCGCGCTGCATTCCGGGCTGGCTCAGTTCCTTGGAATCGAAGCGCTGTTCGACGGTCTTTCCATCGACGGGCGCGATCCGCACCGTTGATCCTCCCACTGCTCCCCCAAAACCCATGAAGCTCTCGGTCGTCATTCCTGTCTACAACGAGGAGCGTACGCTGGCCGAGATCGTCCGGCGTGTGCAGGCGGTGCCGTTCGACAAGGAACTGGTCCTGGTCAACGACTGCTCGAAGGACAAGACGCGCGAGATCATGGCCGCGCTCGAGCGCGAGTACACGAACGTGCGCTGTTTCCACCACGAAGTGAACCAGGGCAAGGGCGGCGCGCTGCGCACGGGATTCGCTCAGGTGTCGGGCGACATCGTGATCATCCAGGACGCCGACCTCGAGTACGACCCCGCGGATTATCCGGTCCTGTTGCGGCCGATCCTGGAGAACAAGGCTGACGTCGTCTTCGGCAGCCGCTTCCTGGGCGGCCCGTATATGCGCGTGCACCTTTTCTATCACTACGTCGGCAATCGCATGCTGACCTTGATGTCGAACTGCTTCACCAACCTGAACCTTTCGGACATGGAGACCTGCTACAAGGTGTTCACGCGCCAGGTGGCCGATCGCCTGGACATCCGTTCGCGGACTTTCGCGGTCGAGCCCGAGATCACGGCCAAGGTGGCCAAGATGCGCGTGCGCGTCTACGAGGTGCCGATCAGCTACGCCGGCCGCGACTACTCGGAAGGCAAAAAGATCGGGCCCAAGGACGCAGTGATCGCTTTCTTCGCGATTGTTCGCTGGTCCCTGTTCTCGTAGAACTGTCTCGCGCCGCGCAAGTTCGCGCGCCGGAGTTCTACGGTGAGCCAAGAAGAAACCCGCACATTCCTGGGATTCGAGGGCAACTTTCTCGCCAAGGCGGCGCGTGTGCTGCTCGAGCAAGAGCGCCAGGATCTGGGCCGCGTGGTCGTGCTCGTGCCGGGCCGGCGCGCGGGTCGCAAGCTGCTCGAACTGCTCGTCGCCGAAGCGGGCGGAGCACTCGAGCCGCCGCGCATCGTCACCGAGGCGGGCCTCGCTCAGGCGCTCGCGAAGCAGTCGATCACCCTCGCCTCGCCGCAGATGGTCGAGTGGGCCTGGTTCGACGCCCTTTCCCAGGCTGGGCCCGAAGCGTGGGCGGCTTTTTCGCCACAGGCCGGCGCAGACGGTCCTTTCTCCGTGCGCTGGTCGCTGGCGCATCAGCTGGCGGCCCTCGACCGCGAGCTTGCGGCCGAAGCGGACGACGTCGGCGCGCGCCCACTCGATCCTGCCGCGCGCGCACGCCTTGAATCGCTCGCGGTCCTTTCACTGCGCGTGCGCGAAGCCCTGGCGCGGTCAGGCCGCGTCGATCCTTCGCGCGCGATCCAAGAGGTTGCTTCTGCCGACGCGCGCCGCGAGGGCCTGCGGCTGGTGCTCGCGGGCGTGGTCGAGATCTCGCCGGCCTTGCGCTCGTTGCTCGGTTCGCTCGATCCGCGACCGCGCGCGCTGATCCAGGCGAGCCGCGACTGCGCAGGCGGTTTCGACGAGTTCGGTGCCGTGCGGCCCGAGTTCTGGGAGCAGCGCGCGATTCCCTTGCGCGACTCGGACTGGAACGCCTGCGACGATCCGAGCGCGGCGATTGCGACCGCTCTCGATTGGCTCGCGCGCCTGCCTGCGGGAACACGCAGCGATCAGCTGGCGATCGGCGTGCTCGGCCCAGAAATCCTGCCGGGCCTGACGCACGCGCTGACGCGGCATGGAATCGCCTTGCACTCCGCCGCGGGAGAATCCTTGCGCGAGAGCGCGCCGTGGCTCGCGCTCGAAGCGCTGCACGGTTGGCTGGCCCGCGAGGACTTTTCGGCGCTGGCGAACGGGTTGCGCCATCCCGATCTCGAACACTGGCTGCGACGAAGGGCGCAGCAGGACGCGTCGCCGGACGGCGCAAGCCTGATCGGGCGCACGGACGCCTGGCACGCGGAACACTTGCCCGATGCGCTCGATGGCGAGCAGACGGTCGTCGGCGAGCCTGAGGACGCCGTGCGGAAACTGCGCGCGGCCCTGCGCGACGGCTGCGCGGCACTGGCTTCGCGTCAGGAACGGCCGCTCGACCAATGGACGGCTCCGATCGTCGAGTTGCTCGTGCAGATCTATCCAGAGTTGCCCGCCGAAAACGCGCCGGCCGCGCTGCGCACCCGCTCCGCGCTCGAGTGGTTTTCCGAGCTGGCTTTGGACCAGAGCGGCCATGGCGCGGACTTCTTCGCCACTGCGCTGCGCGGCGAGCAGGCGCTGCGTTTGTGGCTCGACTGGGCGGCCGAGGCCAGCGCGCGCGCCGCGCTCAACCCGGGCGCGATCGAAGCCCTGGGCTGGCTCGAACTCGCGCTGGAGGGAGCGCCGAACCTGCTGCTCTTAGGCCTCAATGACGGCTGGGTGCCGCAGAACGAACGCGTGAATCCGATCTGGGGCAGCGCGGACGGGGTCGAGGCGCAAAATTCGCGTTCGCGCGTGCGCCTGGCCCGCGACGTGCACGCGCTGACAGCGATCGCGCTGTCGCGCAACGTGAATGGCGCACACGCCGGACTGTGCGCAATTTCGCTGCGCAACGCGGCCGGAGACGATCCGCTGCGACCGAGCCGATTGCTCTTTCACGCCCCCGATGCCGTTGCGATCGCGCGCGCGGAGTCGTTTTTCAGGAGTCCGCCCGGCGTTTGCAGTCCAGAAGGGCAGGAGCCCGCGCCGTCCTCCGCTTCCACGGCCGCGTTCCCGATGCCGCAGCTTCCGCGGATCCGTTCGATCTCGGTCTCGGGCTTCAAGAGTTTCCTTCAATCGCCTTACCTCTATTATCTGGAGCGTCTGCTGCACCTGAAGCGTGTCCGCGACGACGCCTGGGAACTGGACGCGCTGGGCTACGGATCGTTCGTGCACGATGTGTTGGAGGGCTGGGGCAAGAGTGAGTGTCGAGACAGCCAAAATGCCGAAGCCATCGAGGGCTTCCTGCACGCCGAGCTGAAAGCGCTGGCCCTGAAGCGTTTCGGTCAGCGGCCCCTGCCCGCCGTTCGTCTGCAACTGCAGCAATTGCGGCGC
>JANMRV010000550.1:0-11503 GCA_031388685.1 Planctomycetota bacterium | reverse complement strand
AATCGAAAAAGCACACCCGGACGTCTTCAATATGTTGCTGCAGATCATGGAGGAAGGACGCCTGACCGACTCGTTCGGCCGGCACGTCGACTTCCGCAACGTGATCCTGATCATGACCTCGAACCTGGGTTCGCACGCCTTGAAGGCGGGCGCCGGCCTCGGCTTCGGCAAGCTCGACCAGGCGCAGACCGGGGACGACAAGAAGAAGAAGATGAAGGGCGACGTGATGATCGAGGTCGAGCGGCACTTCCGCCCGGAATTCCTCAACCGCGTCGACGAGTTGATCATCTTCAACTCGCTCTCGGCCGACGACCTGCGCCGCATCATCGACCTGCAGTTGGCCGAGGTGCTCACGCGCCTCAAGGAACGCGGCGTGAACCTGACCATGGATCAGGCCGCCAGCGACTTCCTGATCAAGAAGGGCTTCACCGAAGATTTCGGCGCACGCCCGTTGCGGCGCGCGATCGAACGCTTCGTCGAAGATCCGCTCGCGGAGCAGTTGCTGCGCGCGGAAGGCCGCAAGGGCCTGGTGGTCAAGGTCACCGCGATCGAAGGCTCCGAGGAACTGACCTTCACGACGATCACGGAAGCGCCCGAGGCGAAACCCACGGAGCCGATCGGCGCGACGAGCTGAGCCCAGCTGGCCACTGCCGCCCCTACGGTGCCAGGCACCGTACGGGCTGCACTCTGAAGACAACGACCGCCCGGCCTGCCGGGCGGTCGTTCTGCTTGCTATGCGGTGCCGATCACCCGGCCTAGCGGTTCATTCCGCTCAGCACGTCGACCTTGGCGCGCTTCATCAACACGTTGCGATAGACACTCAGCTCTGGGCGCGGCGGAGGTTCGTTGCGCATCTGATCCTCGAGCTCCTGGCGGACCGTCTCGAAGGCGATGCTCTCGCGCGAGACCACCTGCAGCACGACGAAGTCCGCGCCGAACTCCATGGCATCGCTCACGCCGTTGAGGCCAAGTTCGCTCACGCGTTTGGCGATGGGTTCAGGCCACAGCTCGGGCCGGAAACGCGAATCGAGCATGCCGCCGTTGGCCGCGCTGGGCGGATCCTGCGAGTATTGACGCGCGAGCGAGGCGAAATCGCCGCCGTCGCGCGCGATCTGGGCCAGCGCATTGGCGCGATCGAGGACCGACCTCTTCGTGGCGGCGAGCCTTTCGTCCAACTGTTCGCGAGTCTCGCCGGCCGGCCCCGCGGCGTACGGGACGTGCAGCAGGATCAAGCGCACCTTCGCCGACTGGCCGTCCTTGCCATAAAGGTCATCGAAGCGCAGACGAACCGCCTCGGGCGTGATCTTGCGATCGAGCATGATCAGCTTCTCGCACAAAAGCTCGATGCGCATGCGGATCTCGAGGTCGTGGATGAAGCTCGCTTCGTCGCGGCCAGACAATTTGAGGTGCGCGGCCCAGGCTTCGCGGGTGCCCTCGTGGCCCATCTTGATCAGCCGCTCGAGATAGTCCTGGGTGCGCGCGCGAACTTCCTCTGCGCTGACCTCGACGCCGCGGCGGCGCGCCTCGTTGATCGCGACGCGATGCTCGACAAAGTTCGGCCAGCTGGCCTCGCCGCGGGTGCGCAGGATCCAGCGGCCGTACGTCGCGCGCGAAACCGGTTCGCCGTCGATCGAAAGCCCCGGCAGCAACGCCGCGCGTTCGACGTCCACGCTGGAATCGACGAAAAGGGTCGGCAGGACTTCGATCCGCGCCGCATCGACGAGTGTGTTGCGAAACGTGCCGGTCTCGTCCTGCTCGGGGCCTCGAGCTTCGAGGCGTTTCACGAGTTCGCCGCGCACCGAATCGAGCGCAGTCAGGCGCAGACCGTCGACGCGCACGATCCACCAGCCACCTTTGGCGTAGATCGGCGGAGAGATCTCGTCCTTCGCCAGCAGGTCGAGCGCGTCGAGGAAATTTTTCGGCCAACCGTAGTGCCGAAAACCCTGCGGCGGCTTCCCTCCGTTCGCGCGCGACAACTCGTCGTCGCTCGCCTCGCGCGCGAGCTTGACGAAGTCGCCGCCCTTGACGATGCGCTCGCGAAGCTCGAGCGCGCGTTTTTTCTTCGTGTCGATTTCCGCCTGCCGCAGCTGATCCTTGACGGCCTCGGGAGCTTCGCCTTGCGGGGTCAAGAATTCGCAGCGCACGAGCAGCATCGACAAGTCATAGGCGCGCCCGCCGCGGCCGTAGGAGAGTTCCCACTCGCGCACGATCTTGTTCTCGGGCACGACGCGATCTGTGGCGACGACTTTGCGAGTAAGGAGATCGACGCCGATTTCCTGCGCGCGCTGGACGCGGATGCCCACTTCGGAGCGCTGCGTGCGCGCCAATTCCGCGAGCCAGGCGTCCTTGGATCCGAGAAAGGCGCCATCGATGCGCGTCGAGAGTTCCTTTTCGAGTTCCGACTCGACCTCGGCTGCGGGCAACTCGATGCCGCGGCGCTGCGCTTCCTTTTCGATGAGGTGATCGCCCGCGAAGGTCGTGGCCAGGCGCGCGCCGAAGTTGTCGATCAGCCAGCGCGTGTACTCCTCGGAGCTGATCTCCTCGCCATCGAGGCGCAGCACCGGCTCGCTGCGCTGCTTCTGCGTGTCGCCCAAGGCTTGGGACTGGGACGCAGGCGCGGGGTGCAGGGCGAGCAACACGAGCGTGAGGAGTTGGCGGATCATCGTCGGCGACATCTTAGGGACTGCGCGGCCGCGAGCCGCGGGCCGGCGCGGTTCCGACGGGACCGATACGCGGCAATTCGGGCCGAAAGCCGTGGAAAAATCCGAGATTTTCAGCCCCTGGCGACGCGCCGGCGAGTCGTTGTTTTGTGGCCATCGACCGCCCGCTCCAGCTAGAACCCGGCTCCGCCTCCTTCCCGGCGGAACTGCGTTCCGTGCCCTCCCCGCCCGAGGAAATCTTCGTACGAGGACGGCTCGAGCTGCTGGCGCGCTCCCCGCGCATTGCGATCGTGGGCACGCGCGCGCCGACGCCCTACGGCGAAGCCCAGGCGCGACATTTCGCGCGTGTGCTCGCCGGCGCGGGTGCGGTGATCGTCAGCGGACTGGCGCGCGGCATCGACGAGGCCGCGCACCGCGGCGCCCTCGACGTCGGCGGCGCCACGATCGCCGTCCTGGGCAGCGGTGTCGACAGACCCTGGCCGGACGGAGACCTGGCTCGGCGCATGGCGGTCGAAGGTCTGTTGCTCTCGGAGTTCGCGCCGGGCGAGGGCCCCAGGCGACACCACTTTCCGCTGCGCAATCGAATCATCGCCGGGCTTTCGCGCGCGGTCGTCGTCATCGAAGCCGCCCACGCCTCGGGCTCGCTGATCACAGCGCGCTGGGCCGTCGACCAGGGCCGCGACGTCTACGCCCTGCCGGGCCGGGTCGACCACCCGATGGCGCGGGGCTGCCACCGTCTGCTGCGCGAGGGCGCGGCGCTGATCGAGGCCCCCGAGGAACTCGTGATCGAGTTGGGGCTCGCGGAAAGCGGCGCTGGCCCCGTGGGTGGGTCCCTCGAACCGGAGGAACTCGAGACGAACTCCCTATCGCGGGCGATTCTCAGCGCGCTCGTCGGCGAAACACTATCGCTGGATGAGGTGATTGCGCGAGTCCGCGCGGCGCCGTCGGAGACGCTCTCGCAATTGGCCGAGCTGGAACTCGGCGGCTCGGTGGCGCGCTCTCCCGGAGGACTCTATCGGCGCGTCCGTCCGCGCGGCCGAGGCGGCTAGTGGACCGAAGCAACCGTCTGCTCGAGCACCAGCATGATCACGGCCAGCAAGGCACAGCCGCCCATGAACATCAGGAAGCGGCGCGGGAAATTGCGCAGAGCCGGCCCGTCTTCCGCGTCGCCGTAACAGGTGCCAAGGCCCACGATCGCCAAGGCGACGACCATGAACAACACGATGTGGAGGATCATCCCGCTCATGCGCTCACCTTCGCGGTTGCATGACTCGTCCGCAACGGAAGACCCAAGAGCTTCGATTCGCTGAAACCGTACACGTCGATCATCGCGAGAGTATTGAGCATCCCGGCCACGCAGGCGAAAACAAGCCCCGCATCGACATACGAAATGTCGCGCTTCACCGAGGCAGTCCCCCACATGGCTTCGGCGAGGATCGCGGGCAGACCGACCAAAAATTGCCCGGACCAATAGTAGAAATGGCGCTCGCGGCTGAGGTTCGTCGCTTCGGCGAGCACAGTGCCTAACACGAACAGTCCGACGAGCAGCGTAAACACGACCACGGCGCGCTGACGCCGGCCCTGCAGCCAGTGTCCAAGGCCCGGCACGGCCAACGTCGCGAGTACCGCGAGGTACGGAGCGGGCACGCCCGTCGCCGCTCGGATCGATGTGCGCGCGCACCAATGCGCGTGGACGATGACCGCGATGTTGAGCACGCCGCTCAGCGCGGTCAGCGTTGCGCCCAGCCGCAGCCATTCCGGATACGGGCGCGCGAAGCCCGGCCCGAAGCCGTAGTGCTGCATCTGATAGACGAACGCGCCGAGGTTGCCGACTTCGGGCGAAAGCGCCGGCGCGAAAAGGCTGCGCAGCTCGAGGTCGAGATACTCGAAGCCCATCCCGTCGCTCAGCTTCAGCCCGAGCAGGTAGATGCCCTGGATCACGACGAAGCAGAAGAGTCCGATACCCGCCTGTCCGAGATAGAGGTGGCCCGCGCCAGGGATCAGCCAGGAGAGCAGTCCTGCGACCGTCGGGTCGCCACCACCCTTGCTCGGCACGGCGCGCACCGGCACGGGGCTCGGCGGCGCAATCGCGGAGCGCGCGCCGCCGCTGTCGATGAAAACCGGCGGCGGCGCGCGGTCCGCGGGCGCTGGGGCGGGCTTCTGCTGATGGCTCGGCTCGGATTCCAAAGCGGCGAGATGATACGTTGCCGAAGCCCCGGCGCGTGCCGCGGGCTTCGACCAATCCTCGTCTGGAACGCTCCGACCCGCCCTTCGCCCCATGATCGAGCACGAACATCGGCTGCGCGTTCGCTACGGCGAGACCGATCAGATGGGAGTGGTCTACCACGCCAACTACCTCGCTTATATGGAAGAGGGCCGCACCCGGCTGATGCATGCTCGGGGCTGTTCCTATGCGGATTTGGAGCGCAGCGGCTTCGGCCTGGCCGTGCGGCGCGCCTCCATGCGTTTCCGGGCGCCGGCGCTCTACGACGAGGAACTTCTGGTGCGCACGCGGATCGACCGCGTGCGCGGCGCTTCCGTGAACTTCACGTACGCGATCCTGAGGGCCGCGGACGGAACACTTTTGTGCGAAGGCGAGACCGAACTCGCCTGTATCGACCTGCGCACTCCGGAGCGACGGCCCTGCCTGATGCCTGACTCGCTGAGGCTCGGGTTCGAGGCCTAGTCGGCCTACTGCGGGCCCTGCTTGCGCCCGCGACGGGCGCGTTTGGCCTCGGCGTCGAGCGGTTTCGGCCCAGCCTTCGCGCTGCGAGCGCGGGGCCGAGGGCTCTCCGCCTCGATCATGTGGCCGAACCCGGGGAACGGTGGCGGCAACAAGTCGAGCAACCGCTCGGCGCAGCTCGGACACGCGCGCCCGTCCTCCGTGCGGTTGAGTGAAAGCACCGGACCGGCGTCGAGGCCGCAGGTAATACAGAGCGAGGGTCGGGGAGCGGGCATGGGCTTGGGATCGGCGTTCCTGCGCCGCTTCTTGAGTCGCGCACGTCCCCTGCCGCGGCGCCGTCGCCGACCTGCCTGTTCCCTTCGGGGGGGGGGGCGGCCTGCCTCGCGGCCGACCCGCCTCACCCATGGAAAATTCTTCGAAGCTCCACGGGGAACGGCTCGAAAGCCGAGGAGGCCGTGCGGGAGTGGCGCCGGCGGCGGCCCGTGCGGCCACGAATTCCGGGGCTCGCCGCTGCCACGCCTTCAAATAGCACTGTTTCAGTGCTATATTGACCGCACAGGTTCCGGCCCAAATGCTCCAGCTCACGAAACGTTCTGAATACGCCCTGATCGCCCTGGTCCACATGGTGGACCGCGGCGACGAGGTCACGAGCGTGCGCGAACTGTGCGAGCGCTACCCGCTGCCGAAGCGGCTCGTGGCCGAAGTCCTGAAAGATCTCGCGCACGCCGGCCTGGTGGTTTCGCAGCGCGGCTCCCAGGGCGGCTATTCGCTGGCACTCCCGCCCGAGCGCATCACGCTGGGCAAGATCCTCGGCACGATCGAAGGCGCACCCGCGCTCACGAATTGCGATTCGATCGCGCACTTGCGCGACGGCGGCTGTGAGGTTCATCCCACTTGCCCTATCCGTTCTCCGATCGAGCGCGTCCGCGAGCACATCTGGCGCTTGTTCGAAGCCACCACGCTGCGCTCGCTCGTTCCCACACCGCAGGCCGGCCACGTCCAGGTCGTCCAACGACTGCGCGAAAGCCTCGCGGCCGGCACACCTTACTGATGCCCTGCAAGCTCCCATGAACTTCCCGATCTACCTCGACTATCAGGCCACCACGCCCTGCGATCCGCGCGTCGTCGAAACGATGCTGCCGTTCTTCACGCAGGCTTTCGGCAATGCTGCGAGCCGCAGCCACTCGTTCGGTTGGACGGCGGAAGAGGCCGTCGAAACCGCGCGCGGCCAGATCGCCGACTTGATCGGCGCGTCGCCCAAGGAAATCGTCTTCACGTCCGGTTCCACGGAAGCGATCAACCTGGCGCTGAAGGGCGTGGCCGAGATGTACGCGGAGAAGGGCAAGCACGTGATCACCAGCAGCGCCGAGCACAAGGCCGTGCTCGACACCTGCAAGCACCTCGAGCAAGCCGGCGCGGAAGTGACCTATCTCGCTCCCGACAAGAGCGGTCGCATCAGCGTCGAGCAGGTCGCGGCGGCGTTACGGCCCGACACGATCCTGGTCGCGCTGATGTGGGCCAACAACGAAGTCGGAACGCTGAATCCTGTGCGCGAGATCGGCGAACTCTGCCACTCGAAGGGCGTGCTGTTCTTCAGCGACGCGACCCAAGCCGCGGGCAAGATTCCAGTCGACGTCGAAGCCGATCACGTCGACCTTCTTTGCCTCTCGGGCCACAAGATCTACGGCCCGAAGGGCGTCGGTTGCCTGTACGTGCGCCGCAAGAATCCGCGCGTGCGCCTGGTCGCACAAATGGACGGCGGCGGGCACGAACGCGGCATGCGCTCGGGCACGCTCAACGTGCCGGGCATCGTCGGCCTGGGCAAGGCCTGCGCGATCGCGCGAGCGGAGATGGACGCGGAAGCGCGCCGGACAAGTGAGTTGCGCGATCTGCTCGAGAAGCTGATCACGGCCCAACTCGACTTCGTCTTCCTGAACGGCAACCGCGAACACCGCCTGCCGAACTGCCTGAACCTCTCGTTCCCCTACGTCGAGGGCGAATCCTTGATCATGGGCATCCACAAGCTGGCCGTTTCCTCCGGATCGGCTTGCACGTCGGCCAGCCTCGAACCGAGCCACGTGCTGCGCGCGATGGCGGTCGGCGACGAACTCGCCCACAGCTCGATCCGCTTCGGCATCGGCCGCTTCACGACCCGCGAGGACATCGAGTTCGCCGCGGCCCAGGTCGTCGAAAACGTGCGCCGCTTGCGCGAACTCTCACCGCTCTACGAAATGGTCAAAGAGGGCGTCGACCTCTCGACCGTGAAGTGGCAAGCCGCTCACTGAATCACCGCCCGCGAACCCAACCACTGACATGGCCTACAGCAACAAAGTCCTGGACCACTACAACAACCCGCGCAACGTGGGCTCGCTCGACAAGGCCGCGCACAGCGTCGGCACGGGCGTCGTCGGCGCGCCGGAATGCGGCGACGTCATGAAACTTCAGATCGAGGTCGACGGCGACCGGATCGTCGACGCGAAGTTCAAGACCTTCGGCTGCGGCTCGGCGATTGCCAGTTCGTCGCTGGCCACCGAGTGGATCAAGGGCAAAACGCTCGACGAAGCCTTGAAGATTTCCAACACGCAGATCGTCGAAGAACTCTCGCTGCCGCCGGTGAAGATCCACTGCAGCGTGCTGGCGGAAGACGCGATCAAGTCGGCGATCGCCGACTACAAGTCGAAACAACAGAAGTAGGCACGAAACATGATCGGCATCACTGAACGCGCGCAAAAAGAAGTCAAGCGCATCATCACCGAGCAGAATCTTCCGCCCCAGACCGCGCTGCGCGTGGGCGTCAAGGGCGGCGGCTGCTCGGGCTTCTCGTACACGCTGGGCTTCGACGACCAGGTCGAAGAGACCGACCAGGTCGAAGAGGTCGAGGGTGTGCGCATCGTCTGCGACCCGAAGAGTTTCCTGTACCTGAGCGGCACCGAAGTCGACTTCGAGGACAACCTGATGGGGCGCGGCTTCAAATTCGGCAATCCGAACGCCTCGAAGACCTGCGGTTGCGGCGAGTCGTTCAGCGTCTGATTCCGGCGTGAACGTCTGTCCGCGCTGCCAGGCGAAACTGGAGACCCCGTTGGCGTGTTCCGCCTGCGGAGCGCTGGTCGCTGAAGCCACGGGCGCAGCGCAAAATCCGTTCGCCCTCTTCGGACTCGAACTTGGCTTCGCGCTGGACAAGCAAGCACTGCGCCGCCGTCTGTTGCGCTTCTCGCGCCTGATGCACCCCGATTTTTTTGCGACCGCGGGCGCGGAGCCACTCGCACTCGCGGAAAGCGCGAGCGCGGCATTGAACGCGGCCCACGAACTGCTCGCGGACGACGCGGCGCGCGCCGACTGGCTGGTGCGCGAGCTCGGCGGTCCCGACGAAAAGAGCGAGCGCGCCATGCCCCAGGAATTCCTGATGGAAGTGCTCGACTGGAACGAGACACTCGAAAGCGCGCGCAGCGCCCCGGCGGGCTCGGCCGAACGAACGGCGATCCGGCAGCTTTGCGCGCAACTCGAGGAGCGCCGTCGCGAACTCTTCGAGACAATCGCGCGCGAACTCGACCCGCTGCCGGCGATAGGCAGCCCGAAACTGGCCCTGCTGCGCAAGCAACTCAATGCCGCGCGCTACCTCGACAAGACGATCGCCGAGATCGGCGCCCTGCGCGTGAGCCAGACGCTCTCGCAGTAATCCCCATGGCATTCATCGAACTCACCGTGCTCAACAACGCCGCGCGCCAGACGGCCATCGGCATCGACCTTGGCACCACCAACTCGCTGGGCGCGATGTGGAAGGACGGCCGGCCGATCGTGCTGCACCCCGAGGGCGAGAACGGGTACGTGCCGAGCGCGCTGCACTTCACCGAGGACGGCCGCATCATCGTCGGCCGCGAGGCGCGCGACCGCGCGTTGATCGATCCCGAACACACGCTGTTCAGCATCAAGCGCTTCATGGGCCGCGGCCTGAAGGATGTCGCGGGGGACGCCGCAAGTGTGCCCTGCAAAATCGGCGAGAGCGCGAACGGCGTGATCGAGTTCGAAATGCGTGGACGCAAGTACACGCCCCAGGAACTCTCGGCTCTGATCCTGCTCAAGGTGCACGACATGGCTTGCCGCGCGCTCGGCGGACAGGAGACGATCAACGTCGTGATCACGGTGCCTGCCTACTTCGACGACGCGCAGCGCCAGGCCACGCGCGACGCCGCGCGCCTGGCGGGCCTCGAAGTGCTGCGCATCATCAACGAGCCCACCGCGGCGAGCCTGGCCTACGGACTCGACCGCAAGAAGCAGGGCACCGTCGCGGTTTTCGACCTCGGCGGCGGAACCTTCGACGTTTCCTTGCTCTCGATCGAGGACGGCGTCTTCCGCGTGCTCTCGACGAATGGCGACACGCACCTTGGCGGCGACGACCTCGACCGCGTGCTCGTGCAGGCGGCGATGGAAGACCTCGCGCGCACGATTTCGGCGAGCACGCTGCGCGACGGTGGTTTCCAGCAATTGCTGCGGCTCGCGGCGGAAAAGTGCAAGATCGAACTCTCGAGTTCTCCCGAAGCGCAGATGCACGTGATCCTGCCGGAGACCGGGCTGCACTGGCGGCGGCGCTTCACGCGCGACGAATTCGAAGTGCTGGCCGAGCCGCTGATCGAACGCACGATCGACGCCTGCCGCAAGGCGCTCGCGGATGCGAAGTTGGAAACATCAGCCATCGACGAAGTCGTCCTGGTCGGCGGCGCGACGCGCATCCCGATGGTGCGCCGGCGCGTCGAAGCGTTTTTCCATCGCAAGCCGCACACCGAACTCAATCCCGACGAGGTCGTGGCCCTCGGCGCCGCGGTGCAGGCGCATGTGCTCACCGGCGGCACGCGCGACATCCTGTTGATGGATGTCACGCCGCTCTCGCTCGGGCTTGAAACACTCGGCGGCGCGGTGGCGAAGATCATCCTGCGCAATTCGACGATCCCGTGTTCGGCGACCGAGGGATTCACGACGTACGCGGACCATCAGACCGGCATCGACTTCCACGTCGTGCAGGGCGAGCGCGAACTCGCGCGCGATTGCCGCACGCTCGGCCGCTTCAAGTTGAGCGGCATTCCGCCCATGCCGGCCGGCATGGCGCGCATCGCGGTCAAGTTCCACATCGACGCGAACGGCATGTTGACGGTCAGCGCCAAGGAAGAGTCCACCGGCGTCAGCGCGCGCATCGAGGTCACGCCGATGAACGGGCTCTCCGACGCGGAAGTCGAAGGCATGCTCAAGGCTTCTTACGACAACGCGCGCGCCGACTTCGACGAGTCGCGGCTCGCGAACCTGAAGGTCGAGATCGGAACGATGATGCGCGCGACCGAGCGCGGCCTGCGCGACTACCGTTTCGCGCTCGACAAGGAAACGGTGCGCGACCTCGAGGACTCGATGAAGTCCGTGCGCGGCGCCAGCGAACAGGTGGACGTCAACGCGTTGCAGAAAGCGCGCGACATCTTCGAGCGCGCGACGCTGCCGCTCGCCGCCGTCATGATGGACAGCGTCGCGAAGAAGGCCCTTACGGGCAAGCGGCTGGACGAAGTGTGACCGGTGTCAGACACCCAACCAGCCGACCTTTTTGACCACGCCCGCGCGGGTACGCAACAGTGCCTCCCATGGATGTGCACGAAGCACGCTAGGGCTTGACTCGACTTGACTTGTGGCGGTTTCGCATCGACCACGGTCGAACCGTCGCAAGTCGGGGCGGGCGAACCTCTCGCGCGAATCGAGCACAGCGATGAGGGGCAGTATCCGGTACGCGCGCGGGCGTGGTCAAAAAGGCCGGGTGGTTGGGTGTCTGACACCGGTTCGATTCGCCGGGCGAATCGAAGCATGCATTTCGATTGGTTCGCCGCCTATCTCCGTACGTCCGAGAATGCGCGCATGGAAATCAGCGTGCTCGAGGCGGCCGCGCTGCTGCAATTGCGGCTGGGTTGGAGCCTGATCTTGGCTGGTTTGTTGTCCGGGCTGTTCCTGGGCACGGGCTTCCAGCGCGAGGAATTCCTCGGCGGCTATGTGTCGTTGCGCCGTCGCCTGGTGCGCCTGGGGCACATCGCTTTCGTGGCGCTCGGCGCGCTGAACGTGCTGTGGTTCCAAAGCAGCGCAGACCTCGCTGCTCCAGAAATTGCAGGCACGATGTTCATGGTGGGTTCGATCG
>JANMRV010000469.1:0-4360 GCA_031388685.1 Planctomycetota bacterium | reverse complement strand
TCGGACTGCGCTTCGCCGACGACCGGCACGAGCGAAAGATAGATCGCCGGCAGGATCACGGCGATCAGGGCGACCGCGAACAAGCGAAACCCCCGCGAGCTCGTCGCAGATTCGTCCGCACGCGCGCGCAGGCCCTGATTTTCCGAGACGAAACTGGCCCGTTTTCCGCGCAGGCGCGCCAGCGGATAGATCGAGCCCGCGAGCGCGATGCCGACGCCGGCGAAGGTCAGCGCGAGCACTGTGGGCCAGGGCACTTCGAAGAAATTGATGTGCTCGCCTGCGCCGACGGTTGTAATGCCTACGCGCAAGCAGGCGCGCGCGCCGACGAGGCCTAGGGCGAGACCCAGCGCACCTCCAAGCAAGGCAATCGTGAGCGCTTCGATCAGGAAGATGCGCGCGATCTGCGCGCGACTCGCGCCCAGCGAATGCAGGATGCCGATCTCGCGCACACGCTCGATCAGCGCCATCGAGAGAGTGTGGAAGATCACGTACAGGCCGAGCACCATCGCGAACAGCCCGGCGAAACGCACACCGTTGCGGAAAGCGCGCTCGTCGGCGGCCTGGCCGATGATCACGCTCTTCTTCAGGTCGTAGGACCAGGCGCGGCCGAGCGCGGATTGGATGCGCTCGAGATTGATCGAAGCGTCGTGCTTGAGCCAGTAACGAGTATCGATGTGCGCACCTTCGAAGAGCTGCACACCGAATCGATAGTCGATGACGGCGACCTCGCCGCGCGAAAGCCGACCTACGCCTTCGCGCGCGAGAATCCCGCGCACGCTGAACTCGCGCGTCTTGGGATTTGGGCGCTTGACGTTCGGCGAGGACTTGTCGAGCCACTGGCCGTCGACGCATTCCTTGCCCGGTTCGACGCGCGGGCGCGCCAGCAGGAGCTTGTCGCCGACGCTGACCTTGAGCACGCGCGCCATCTCATCGCCGAGCAAAACGCCTGCGACCTGGCTGCCCTTTTCGAGCGTGCTTCCGGACTGGATCGCAAAGGCTCCGATGTCGGCGGCGTGCTCGGGTTCGATCGCGACCATGTGCGCGCGCGCGGCACGCTCGGTGCCCGGGACGAACAGGACGACCTCGTTCTGGAAGGCTGCGGCGTAGGCGGTCACCCCAGGAACTTTCGCAAGCGCCGATGACGGATCCGCGACGGCCGCGCTGGGGCTGACTTCGATTTCGGCCTGCCAGCCCGAATCGGCCAGCTTCGAGCGGCCGACGATCGTGTTGTGATCGAGCGTGAAAACTCCGACCACGGTGGCGACGCCGACCGCGATCCCAAGGATGGAGAAGACCGTACGCGAGAACTTGCGCGTCAGATTCCTGCGCGCGAGCAGTGCGGAAAGCCCCATCAGATTTGCAGCGCGCTCAGGGCTTGGTGCACCTGTTCGACGGTCAGGCCCGGTCCGCGCAGCGAGCCCTCATCGTGCAGGCATCCATCGACCAGGAAAAGCACCCGGTCGGCGCAGGCCGCGTCGCGCGGATTGTGCGTGACCAGCAGCACGGAACGGCGGTCGTTGTCGACGATCTCGCGCAGCAATTGCATCACTTCCGCGCCGGCTTTCTGCGAGAGATTTCCGGTCGGCTCGTCGCACAACAAGAGCGGTTGTCCGCCGACCAGGGCGCGCGCGATCGAAACCCGCTGCATCTCGCCGCCGGACAGTTGATGCGGGAACGCCTTGTGTTTGTGTTCCAGGTGAAAGCGCGCGAGCAACTCCGCCACTGGCGCCACTTGATCGGCAATGCGCTTGCCCGCGATCGCCAGCGGCAGGGCCACGTTCTCGAGCACCGTCAGATTCGTCAACAGATTGAAGAACTGGAACACATGCCCGATGGTTTCGCGCCTCAAGAGCGTGCGGTCGCGGTCGGAAAGCGCGCTGAGCGTCTTGCCCGCCAGTTCGACCGCGCCCCCATCGGCCTCGTCGAGCCCCGACATCAATTGCAGCAGCGTCGACTTGCCCGAGCCCGAGGGCCCCATGATGCAGACGAACTCGCCGGCGGCGACCTCGAAGCTGACATCGGCGAGCACCGCCGAGCGCTGCCCATCGATCGCATGGAACTTGTAGAGCTTCGAAACGCGCGCCAGGGTGGACATGGGAGTACCTCGTGTTGAAGCCGGTTGTCGGCCTGACCTTATTCTACTTTGCATTGCAAAGTAGTCAAGGGCGGAGTCGGCGCATTCAGCCGACTCGTTCCTTGGCGCGGCCCCAGGCGGCCATCATTTCGGGCAGGGAGCACTCGGACAGTGGCCGGGCAAGCTCCTGCTCCATGGAACGGAAGCGCGCCTCGAAGCGGCGCAGGGCCAGGCGAGCGGCGCGCTCCGGATCGATCGAAACGTAGTTTCCGAGGAACGCAGCCGCGAGCATGACGTCGCCAAGCTCATGTTCGAGGTGTTTGCGTGCCTCGTCGCCTGCGCCAGGGGCCTGGGCCTCCTCGAATGCGACTTCGAGTTCTTCGAGCTCCTCCCGCAGCTTGCTCAGCGCGCCGCGCGCATCGACCCAGCGAAAACCGGCTGACATGGCCTTTTCGCCGAGCCGTTTGGCGCGCTGCAACGAAGGCATGGCCACGGGCGCTCCCGCGATCGCGCTGGCATCGATCGCCTTTTCGCTGCGCTCCGCGCGCTTGATCGCCTCCCAGTTCGACAGGGCCTGCTCCGCATCGGCCGCGTGCGCTTCGCCGAAAACATGGGGATGGCGGCGGATCAACTTGTCGCAGACGGCGTTGGCGACGCGCGCGATGTCGAAGCGCTTTTCGTCCTGTGCGATGCGCGCGAGCAGGAACACGCCCATCAACAGGTCGCCCGCCTCTTCGACGACATCCAGGTCGTGTTTCGGCTGCGCGATCTCGATCGCTTCGAGCAATTCGTGCGATTCCTCGATCAGATGCGGCGCCACGCTGGTCAAGGTCTGCTTCAAATCCCACGGGCAACCGTCGGCCGCGCGCAGGCGATCGATGATCGCGAGCAGCGTGCGCAGCGCATCGACGCGCGCATCTCCTGTCGGTTGAGGCACGTGAAGCGGCCGGGCGGCACTCATGCGGTGTTTCCTTGGGCACTGGCGTAGGGAATCGGATCGCGCCGGCCAGCCTCGGCGAAACCCTTCAGGCGCAGCCGACACGCGTCGCAACGGCCGCAGGCCTGCACACGGCCTTGCGCGACGAGCGGGTCGTAGCACGTGTGCGTCAAACCGAGATCGACGCCGAGCCGCTCCGCGTGCAGCACGATCTCGCGCTTGCTCTCGTGCAAGAGCGGCGCGCGGATCTTGAAGCGCACGCCGCGCTCCGTCCCCGCGGCGGTCGCGAGCGCCGCAAGACGCTCGAAGGCCTCGAGGAACTCGGGCCGGCAATCGGGATAACCCGAGTAGTCGACCTGGTTCACGCCGATGTACAGGTCGCGCGCGCCGAGCACTTCGGCCCAGCCCAGCGCCACTGCGAGGAAAACTGTGTTCCGCGCAGGCACGTAGGTCGCGGGCACGCGAGGAGCGCAGCCCTCCAGGTCGCGATCCTTGGGAACTTCGATCGAGTCGGTCAGCGAACTGCCGCCCAGCGCGCTCAAATCGATGTCCACGATGCGGTGCTCGCGCGCGCCGAGCGCACGCGCCACGCGCTCCGCGGCCTCCAACTCGACCGAATGCCGCTGGCCGTAGCGGAAGGTCAGCGCGAAGGCGTCGAAGCCGTCGCGTTTCGCCTGCGCCAGGGTCACGGCGGAGTCCATGCCTCCGGACAAGAGGCAGACGGCGGCGGGTCGGGCGTGCTCGGTCATGGCTGGGGCGGAGAGAGATTGTGACCCGCGCAGGGTTCGTGCAACCCGCGGTCGCCGCGGATCCGGGCGGCGCGGCAACGTTTCATCCCCATGGGCTCCACTCCCGCGCGCCCCTGGGCTAAGGTGTGCGGTCCCGCCCCACCCCCCCACAGAAATTCCAGATCCACCCGTGAGCGCCACCCTCCCCACCGTTTCGCCCGCCCAAGTCCTCGACGCCCTGCGCGGCATCCAGGACCCCGACCTGCACCAGGACATCGTCAGCCTCGGATTCATCACCCGCAACGAGGTCTCGAACGGCGCGGTCGCGGTCACGATCAACCTGACGACACCTGCCTGCCCGGTGAAGGAGCAGATGAAGTCCCAGGCCGAGTCGCTGCTGCGCAAGTTGCCCGGCGTGCGCTCGGTCGCCGTCGAGATGACCGCGGTCGCCGCGCAACCCACGGGCCCCGCGCGCGACCTGGCCAAGGGCGCGCGACACATCGTCGCGGTTTCTTCCGGCAAGGGCGGCGTCGGCAAGAGCACCGTCGCCGTCAACCTGGCCGTCGCCCTTTCGCAGACCGGCGCGCGCGTCGGCCTGCTCGACTGCGACGTCTACGGTCC
>JANMRV010000462.1:0-5469 GCA_031388685.1 Planctomycetota bacterium | reverse complement strand
CCACGCGGCCCAGCTCGGGCAGGTCGCAGTAGACCAGGTCGGAGGTGTTGCCGTTGGACAGTTCCTGCACGGCGAAATCGGTGATGCCGAGCAGGGCGGTGTCGCCTTCGATCTTGACCCACTCGTGAGTGGGGGAGTACTTGCGGTCGTCAGGGCGCATGGGTTGTCTTCAGGGGTCAGGGCTATTTGCGGGTGCGCGAGAAAAAAGGCAGTTCCTGCACGCGGCAGGGCTGACGCTTCCCGCGGAAGTCGAGTTCGAGATCCGTGCCCGCGGCCGCGACGTCGAGCGTGACGTAGGCCGAGGCGATGTTCGTCGAGAGCGTCGGCGAGGGCGCGCCGGAGCACACCGCTCCCACGGCGGTCGCGCCATGATAGACCTCGGTGCCCTGGCGCGGCACGCGCGGTCCGGGGGTGGTCAGACCGACCAACTTGCGGCGCGGGGCAGCCAGCACGCGATCGAGCGCGGCACGCCCGATGGTTTTCGTTTTTTCGGGCGCGAACGAGACGCCGAAATTGAGGCCGGCTTCGATCGGGTTGTGCTCGGCGTCGATTTCGTGGCCGTAGAGCGGCATGCCGGCTTCCAGGCGCAGGATGTCGCGCGCGCCCAGGCCGATCGGTTTCACGCCTTCCTTCAGGCCCAGTTCCGTCAGTGCGCGCCAGACCCGCGGGCCCTCGGCGTTGGGCAGGTACAACTCGAAGCCGAGTTCGCCCGTGTAACCCGTTCGGCTGATGCGCGTGCGCTCCAGGCCGCAGACCGTGGCGAAGTCAAACTTGTAATAACCGAGCTTGGCGAGGTCGAATCCGGTCACGGCGCGCTGCAGGACTTCGCGCGACAGTTGGCCCTGGATCGCGATCATCGCCGTGGCATCGGTCTGATCGTCGATCGTGACCTGAAAGCCCTTGGCGTGCTCGCGCATCCAGGCAAGGTCGACGGCGGTGTTCGAGGCATTGACGACGATGTACACACTGTCCGGCTCGCGGTAGAGCAGCACGTCGTCGATCGGGTTGCCGTCCTCGCGGCAGAACAGCGAGTAGCGGATCGAGCCGACCGGGATCTTTGCGCAATAGTTGGTCGCGATGTGGTCGACGAAGGCCAAAGCGTCGCGGCCGGTGATGTGCACGCGGCCCATGTGGCCGAGGTCGAAAAGGCCGACCCGATTCCTGACGCAGTTGACCTCGTCGAGGATCGCCCCGTACTGGACCGGCATGTGCCAGCCGCCGAAGTCGATCAGCTTGGCGCCCAGCTGCTCATGGATGCCGTGGAGGGAAGTCGTCTTCATGGACTGGATTAGGGAGGCTCGCCGCTAGCTACCGCGCATTCGCAGGGCGGGGGATGCTAGAGGATCCGCTTCCGCGCGGAAAGGGCCGAAGTCCGACCTTGGCAGAACTCCTAGGGTACGGTTGAAGACCGGGACGAGCGCTGGCCGCCAATCGACGCATCACTCCGGGCACCATGCATCTCCCTGCCCGCGCCCTGCGCTGCCTTTTCACGGTTGCCCCGCTCGTGGTAGCGACCGACGCCGGCGCCCAGGTTCAGGATCCCTTCGCGCCCGGTACCCGCTGGACCGCAGCACCCGCCGTAGGCGCTCCATGGATCCCCAGCAGCGTCGATTTCGCCGCCGGCGGCGAACTCGTCTTCGCATCAGGAGCCTTCGGCCATCCAAGTTGGCTCGTGTTCTCGAGTTCAGAGCCCGCTGGAGCCGGCGGTCAGATCCAGCCCTGGTTCGAGGTCTCCGCGGCCAGCGCCACGCTCTCGAACATGAGCGTGCGCTGCGGCGATCAGGCGCGTGAACTGTTCGCGCTTTCGCAGATCCCCGAACCGGATTCCGCTCATCGCAGGACCGAGATCACGCGTTTCGACGCACTTGCCGCCGGTGGTCTCGCAGCGGCCTGGACCCACGATATGGGTTGGCGCGTGAACGGCACGGCGAAACTTGCCGCCGCCGCCGATGGATCGCGCGCCGTGGCGGTAGTCCACGACGGAGTGCAGCAGGCGCTCAGGATCGAATGGCTCGACGGGACGACGGGCGCGGTGTCGATGCGCATCGATCAGAGCGCGGGCACGTTGCGCCAATTCGCGGCTAGCAGAGACACGGGAATCGTCGCGTTCGTGGCCGGCCTCGACCTGTGGGTCTTCGACTCGAGCGGCGCGCTGCGTCACCACGAAGCCCTCATCGCATCGACCCAGGCGCTTTCGCTTTCAGGCGACGGCGCAACCCTGCTCGTCGGCGCACCGGGCTTGCTGCGTGTCCTGCACTGGAATTCTTCGGCTTTCGTCGAGCGTGCGCGGGAAAGCGCGCCGGCTGCCGAAATTCCCGTGCGCTGCGCGCTCTCGCATGACGGAAATACCTGGGCCGCGGGCTGGTGGAATGCGAATACGGGCCGCGATGTGCGTCTGGAGTTGCGCGCCGCGCCGCTCGATGCGCTTGTCTGGCAGGAATTGCAGACTGCAGCGAACACCGCGCCGCAAAACTACCCCGAGGCTGTCTGCATTTCGCGCGACGGCGCGCGGGCTGTATTCGGCGTCTGGGGCAGTCTCGATGCGCAACCGGAAGTCGTGCTGGTGGATCGTGGCCTCGGCGCCTCGATCGCGCGACTCGATCTGCCCGGCTCGGTGACGGCGTTGGCCCTCGACCAAAGCGCGACGCGCCTCGCGATCGGCATGAAACACAGCCACGCCAACCAGTTCGCAAGCACGGGCGAGGTGCGGCTCTTCGACAGTGGTGAGCGCGACTTGCAGGCGCTGTCTCAGGCGCAACTTGGAGGTACGCTCAACCTGACCGCCAGGCGCAGCGGGGCCGGATCGGTCTGGTTCCTCTACGGCCCACGCTCGAATGCTCCAAGCAGCCTGGCCGGCGTTGCTGGGACGCTCTGGCTCTCCCGGCGCACGCTCAGCGTGCAGCGCGTTACCGCCGACTTCTCGGGGCGTGCCGACGCGAGTCTCCCGATCCCCTGGAGCGTGCCGGGATCCGGGGTGCCGTATTCCGTGCAGGCTCTGTTCCGTTCGGCCCAGGGCAGCGGGCTGTCGCTGACGCTGCTCGACCCGCTCGCGCTGTAGTCAGGTTCGAACCGCTCCCGTTGTCGGGACCGTGGTCCGAGGCTTCGTCCGGCACTCAAGCCGCCGCGCATCGCGACCCGATAGCTCGCTCCGATCCCCATCCCCAGGAAGGATCCGGAGTCCATTCCCCGCCGCGGGGCAGGACGCCGCACCGCGCCACCCCTGGCCGCGGCCCGAAGTCGGGGAGCGACAGGAACCCATCAGATCATGCACAGCGGAAGACTCCTGAGTGTTGCGTCCCTCCTCCTTGCCCTCGCCGCGAGCTCATGCAACCGCGGAGGCGAAGGCGGATCTTCGAACTCGATCCTCTCCATCGAACAGGACCTGAGCGTGGATCCTAGCGGACTGACCACCCGGGTCACGTTCATGAGCGACCCCGGCGCCCTGGATGTGCCGAACTTCGAAGCCGACGGCGGGCAGACCGCGCAGACGGTGACGCAGATGGGTGCCGCCTTCACGGTGGTCTGGGACGCGCGCGTCAGCCCCGCGAGCGAAGTGCGCGCCATGGGCGTTCCCGACGTGATGAGCGCCTTCCACGCCGTGAGCACCAGCGATGCGTCGGTGCCTAGCTTCGCGATCAGCGCCGCCAACCAGGTGCTGGGCCTGGGCGCGGACACGATCAGCGTGCAGTTCTCCGGGCCGCGCGTGATCGAGAGCGAAGCCGAGGACCTGAACAATTGGACGCTCAAGGTCGGCACGACGACGCTGCCGCTCGCCGGCTCGACGTTCACGCTCGACAACCCGTCGCAGGTGCTTTCGATCACGACCGGTGCATTGGCGAACTTGCACGCGAGTTTCACGCTGGCGGCGAACAACACGCTTCACTCCGTCGCCGACATTTCGCTGGCCACCACGGCCATCGCCGGTGCGGCCACTGGCGATGCGGTTCTCCCGACCCTGACCTCGGTAGAGCAGAACCTGACGCAGGATGAATACGGCCGGGTCGTCGATTTCACTTTCAGCGAAGCGATGGACCCGCTGTTCTGCGCCCCGCTGTCGAATTTCGGCGGCACGGGCCCCGACGTGGCCACGACCTTCGCAGAACCCGCGGCCAACGTGCTGCGCGTCACCTTCAACAACCCGATCGTTCCGGGGGTCAACACGGTCGACCTTTGGAACCTGACCGACGCCCACGGCAATGCCTTCCCCGACCAGAACGTTGCGGTCGTCGCGGGCTCCAGTGTCGTCAACTCCTACAGCTCCGGGCCGGACATGACGACGGTCGAGGGCAGCGGCGGCGATGTGCTCGACGTCTCGTTCACCCAGGCGATCGACCCCGACGACGCTTCCGATCCGACCCACTGGAACCTCGAGATTCCGACCGGCAATGCGCTGAACCTCGCCAACTGCGTGTTCACGTACGACCTGCTCGCCAAGACGCTGAGCATCGAACTCGACGTCGACGTGCAAAACGGCATGACCTTCACGTTCGAACCCGCCAGCGGCAATGAACCCAACGACGTCGACGGACAGACGTTCACGACCTCGGCCGCGGGCCTGGTCATCGGCGAAGTCAACCTGCCGGCCGTCGTCGCGGCGATCCAGAACCGCGCGTTCGATCCGACCGGCGTGACGATCGACGTCGTGTTCTCCGAAGCCCTGGACGAGGCGAGCGCGGAGACGCTGATCAACTGGGACATCGCCGGACACGTCGCGCAAACGGCGACGCTGCTCAATTCGAAGACGGTGGTGCGCGTCGTTTTCGACACGCTCGTGCTTCCGGGAACGGACACGCTCAACGTCAGCGGCATCGCTGACCTGGCGGGCAACACGATGGCGGCGGTCGTCGCTCGCGCGCTGACCAGCACCGACAGCGTCGCGCCGAGCGGCACGTCGCTCACGGCACAGGCCGTCGAAGGCGCCGCGAACGACATCGTGCGCGTGATCTTCAATGACAATTTGATCGAGAGCGAGATCGAGAACATCGCCAATTGGACGCTGGAATCGCCGCTTGGGACGCCGCTCTCCCTGGTCGGCGCGATCGCCGTCTGGAACAACGGCGGACGCCAGGCGACGGTGACGTTGCCCGACGGTACCGACCTGTCGGGTGGCGACATCGCGCGTGCCGCTTTCGCCGGTATCCACGACATCGCCGGCAACACGATCAGCTCGGCCACGGTCAGCGCGAGCGTGACGGCCGAAGTGAACTCGCCCCAGATCGACAGTGTGTGGGTCAATAGCGCGCTCACCAACCACGTGACCGTGCGCTTCACTGAACCGTGCACGCAGATGGACGACATCGCCGGTTTGACGCACTACGTCGTGCGCAATGCGGTCGGCGTCGTGAAGGGCACTCCGACCACGGCGACCGAAAGTGTCGATCGCCTCGGCGTCGAACTGGTTTTCGGCTTCGCGGTCGTCGCCGGCTCGGACACCTTGGATGTCGCCGGTGTGACCGACCTGGCCGGCAA
>JANMRV010000449.1:0-1529 GCA_031388685.1 Planctomycetota bacterium | reverse complement strand
CCTACGAAGGGGCGGTACCTGATCGCCGAGATCGACGGCGCGGCGGTCGGGCAGCTGATGTGGACCACCGAGTGGAGCGACTGGCGCGACGGCTGGTTCTGGTGGATCCAGAGCGTCTACGTCTTGACCAGCGCACGCCGCGGCGGCATCTACCGCGCCATGTACCATTGGCTTGAAGCAGAGGCGCGCAAGGACGGCGCGGGCGGCGACGGAGCCAAAGTCGTCGGCCTCAGGCTCTACGTTGAACGCGACAACGTGGCGGCCATGGCCACCTACGAGGCGCTCGGCATGCGGCGCGCCCGCTACCAACTCTACGAGGTCGATTTCGTACTCGGCTCGACGACCCACTGACCCCTCCGCACGACAGGCAACGCTTCTCCACATGAGCACCAGCACGCAAACCCGCCCCTTCCAAGCCGAGGTCAAGGAACTCCTCAGCTTGATGATCCACTCGCTCTACAGCCACCGCGAGATCTTTTTGCGCGAGCTGATTTCCAATGCGAGCGACGCGCTCGACAAGCGGCGCTTCGAGGCGCTGACGGATTCCGCGCTCGCGGACACGTCGGTCGAGCCGCGCATCGTGCTCGAGTGCGATCAGGTCGCGCACATCCTGCGCGTGCGCGACAACGGCATCGGCATGGGCCGCGAGGAAGTCATTGCCAATCTCGGCACGATCGCGCGCTCGGGCACGCGCAAGTTCCTCGAAGCCGCGCGTGAGAAGCAGGCCGCCGGGCTGCCGCAACTGATCGGCCAGTTCGGAGTCGGTTTCTACGCGAGCTTCATGGTCGCCGACGAAATCGTGGTGGTCACGCGCCGCGCCAATGAAGGCGGCGGCACGCGCTGGCGCTCCAAGGGCGACGGCGAGTACGAGATCGAGGACGCCGCCGATGCGCCCGTGGGCACCACGGTCGAGTTGTTCCTCAAGGCGCGCGGGGAGGACGAAGACGAAGCCACGTTTCAGGACTTCGCCGACCGCTTCGTGCTGCGCGATCTCGTGCGGCGCTACTCGGACTTCGTCGAGTATCCGATCGTGATCGACGCGAAGACTTTTGGTCCCGCGGGCAATCTCAAGGAAGACAAGCTCGAGGACGGCACCAAGCTCGTCGTGCTCAATACGCGCCGCCCGCTGTGGGCGCGGCCCAAGGACGAGGTCACGAAGGAAGAGCACGCCGAGTTCTACCGGCACCTGACCCACGACTGGAACGAGCCGCTCGAGGCGATCCACTTCAAGGTCGAGGGCACCAGCGAATACACGGCGCTGCTCTACCTGCCCAGCGAGCGCCCGCCGGGTTGGTTCGAAGGCCGCAGCGACAAGCCGCAGGTCAGCCTGTACGTGCGTCGCATCTTCATCATGGCCGAGTGCGAGGTGTTGCTGCCGACTTGGGCCCGCTTCGTGCGCGGCGTCGTCGACAGCCAGGATCTTCCGCTGAACGTCTCGCGCGAGATTTTGCAGGCGAATCGCCAAATCCCGCAGATCAAGAAGCGCCTGACCAAGAAGGTACTGGACAGCTTCTCCACGCTCTTGAAGG
>JANMRV010000430.1:0-2209 GCA_031388685.1 Planctomycetota bacterium | reverse complement strand
CCAGCAACGAGCTGGCCGGGCGCCGCCCCTTTCACACGGGGCCGACTGCCTGAACACGGATGCGGCAGCTGCGCGGCCGCCCCAGGACTTCGCGCTGCGTGCGCTTCCGGTGTGCCCAACGCGTCCGCTGGTTGGTAAACTCTCGGCCTCCACGCGATTCGGGGCGAGCATGCTCAGCCCTGGATCGCGGGCGTCCTGAACGCTATCCGACCCGCCGCAGATTCGGCGAAGTGCCTTGCCCCTTCGGGGCGCTGGCGCTCACCCGGTCCGGGTCGCGAAGGCACGCCGCACGTACACCGACTGCTCCTTCCACCTGAGGCGAATGACCCACCCTGCTCTGATCGAACGTATTACCCGCTCCCTCGCGTACATGCTGCGCCACCAGCCGGAGGAGTTCGATCTCGAACTCGACGCCCAGGGATACGGCGACGCCGAACGCATCGTCCAAGCCTTGAACGAACGTCTGGGCGAGCCAGTCACGCTCGCTGATCTTCAGGACGCAATTCGCTCCGGCGACCGCCCGCGCTATGAAATCCTCGGCACACGCGTGCGTGCGTTGTACGGGCATTCTATCGACGTCGAGCCGGGAGAGCCTTCGCGGCCTCCGGAGCTGCTCTTTGTCGGCATTTCTGCCCGCGACGCGGATCGCGCGACGCGCTACGGACTGCGCGGCGGCCGGCGCCGGTTCCTGCATCTCACGCTGACCGCCGAGGACGCCAAGGAAGGCGGCCGCCGCACTGGGCGCGATTACGTCGTGATCACGGTCTACGCGCTCGATGCATGGGAAGAAGGCATCAATTTCTACGACCGCAAGGCGTTGTTCCTCGCCGGTCAGGTTCCCACGGAGTTCCTCGAGGTCAGTGAAAGCTGCCACGACGGAATCGAGCAGGAGTTGCGCCCAGCCGCCGGCAGAAGGGATTCGCCGGGCGGTCGCCATCGCGGACAGAGCCGATCAGAACACGACCCACGCGAGCCGCGCGCAGAGCCGCTTCAAGAACCGGCGGGCGGTCAGGCCTACGAAGAAGAGGGCTTCGGAGAGGGAACTCCCGAAGCCATCCAGGTGGATCGTGATCGCGGCGCGGAACGCCAGGGCGCGGCCGCAGGCGGTTTCCAGCGTGGTGGCGGAGGTGAAGGACGCGGCGTTCGTGGAGCGCCTTCTGGCGAACGTCCGCGCGGCGGACGCGGCCGGCGCGACGAAGCACATTCGGGCGCAGAGGACAAGAGTCGCGGCCAGCAAGGCGGTGGAAGAGGCCGTGGTTTCGAAGCCGCGCCTGCGGGAGCGCCGAGCGCAGCACGCGAAGTGCGCCCATTCCGCGCGGAGCGTGGCCCCGAGGCTCCTCGCCAAGAGCCCGCGCAGGATCGTGGAGCCGGTGAGCCGACCGGTCGTCCCTTCCGTGAAGCGGGGGGCGATGCACAGGTTGAGCAGCGCGATTTCGAACGCGGTGGGCGCCCGGATCGCGGGCCCAGGCAGCACGATCGCGGCGGAGATCAACGTCAGCAGCAACCTGGTCCGCGCGAAGAGCGCGGCCCGCGCGATGGAGATCGTGGCGCGGAGCGAGCCCGGGACCGTGGTGATCGCGAGCTGGCACCCGCCATGCGACCCCCGCCGCCGGCTCCGCCGCGTGCCCCCGAGCCGCAGAAGTCTCTCTCGAGCGCAGTCGACGGTCCTGGATTCGGTCTTGGGATCTTCGAAGAGCCGGCGCCGCAGCGCGCGCTGACGCCGCCGAAGCGTGCCCCTGCCCCGCCGCAGCCCGCACCGCCCGCAGCCCCGGCCGCGCGCGACAGCGATCCTTTCGACGGCTTCGGCGCGGGCGTCTGATCCGCGCTGTTCGCTGGACCTCTCAGCGGTTCTCGCCCTGCGGGCGTGAGCCGTTCTGTTTGTGTAACCGGCTGCGCTTCTCCGGGGGCCTTCTGCGCTTTCTGCCTGCCTGCGTTTCTCCGGAAACGGAAACCGCATGGAAGCGCAGCGGAAATCGGCTACCGCTCCCGAGGCGAGCGCGCTTCGCCGACGCTCAGCCGTTGCAGCACGGCCTGCAAGACCGACTCCACGCTCAGGTCCAGCATGCAGTCGTGTCGCGGCAGCGGGCAGACTCGCTTTCCGCACGGCGCACACGCAGGTCGCGTGCGCAGGACGAAGGCAAGCTGGCCGAATGGCCCGGTGCGGCGTTCGTCAGCGGCTCCAAACAGCGCGATCACCCGCGCCCCGACC
>JANMRV010000408.1:0-1522 GCA_031388685.1 Planctomycetota bacterium | reverse complement strand
GTCGATAACGTGGAGGGTTTCCGGGCGCGTTCGAAGGTCCCGTTCGCCATCACCTACCCGGAAAACTCCGTACTCGGCGTGGAAGCCGGCACCTACTTCCCGCAGGTCGCCGATGGCTACTGGCTGATGTTGGCTCCGCTCTGCCCGGGCGAGCACACCATCGAGATTCGCGCGTTTTTGCCGAACACTCCGTCCTTCGGAACGGTCGACTTCACGCTGACCGATCACATCACGGTCATCTGAGCTCGGTCGCAAGACCCGGCTGAGACTCATCCATCACGGATCCCCGCCGGCGCGCTCGCCGGCGGGGATCCTGCGTTGTGCGAACCTGGAGCGACAACCGAGCGCTTCGCTGAATGAAACCAATCGAGGTCAGGTGCCCCAGGCGCCCGACCTCGAGTGGTTTGGTGAGCGTCTGGCTCCGCACACGAGCACGGGTCGGATCCGGCTGCGGAACGAGTACGAGTCAGACTCTCGTCGAGTTCCAAGTCAGGGGAACTGACTCACTGACGCGGTCGCCTACGCCGACCCGCAGCAAGTCGCAGTACCATGCCCCGATGATGACGCTTCGATTTCTGCTCGTCCCCTGCGTCGCACTCGCCGCGTCGCTCGGTTTCCAGGTTCCCTCCGATGTCGATGCCAAGCCGGACCTGTTCAAGCCGTTGACCGAACCGCCGTGTTCGTATTGCTCCAATCAGAATCGCAAGGGACTTGTCGAAGCCAAGGACCCCGTGCTCGCCTGGTTGCGCGGCCCACACAACGGCGGCTGCTTTCCGCTGCGCTTCTTCATCGCCGGACCGCGTGTGATCAACGACACCTATGGCCTCTTCTTCTACGACGCCGACGGCGGCTACGTGGCGGCGTACAAAAAGGACTACGGCTATTCGTTCTATGGCTGGCGGCGTGGCGTGATGGTCGTGAAGAGCAAGGACGGTTCGTTGTGGTCCGCGCTGAGCGGTGAGTGTTTCGACGGACCTGCCAAGGGACAAAAGCTCGAGCGCGTGCCCAGCATGCTCAGTCAATGGGCCTACTGGATGATGCTGCACCCCGAGTCGACGGCGTACGACCTGTACGACGGCAAGAAGTACCCGGTCAGCGAGTTGCCGACCGAGCTCTCGCTCGAAGCGAAGCGAGGCATGGGCGAGGTGGACCCGCGGCTTGCGCCGCTCGCGCAGGTCGTCGGCGTCGCGGTCGGCGGCGAGACACGCTCGTATCCGCTCGACGGAGTTCCCGAGCGTGCTAGCTACAACGATGCGATCGCGGGCAAGCCGATCGCCGTGTTCTGCTACGGCGTCACGAAGACGGCGAGCGCGTGGAGCCGCGAACTCGAAGGCCAGACGCTGACTTTCTATGCCGATGCCATTTCGCCTGAGACGGCGCCGTTCAAGGACAAGGAGACCGGCACGCGCTGGTCACTCGCCGGACGCGGCATCGACGGGCCGTTGCGCGGCAAGGAACTGACCTGGGTCGACTCGATCCAATGTCGCTGGTACGCGTGGTCGGCTGAGCATCCCAAGACGAG
>JANMRV010000405.1:0-1032 GCA_031388685.1 Planctomycetota bacterium | reverse complement strand
TTGCCCGAGCCCGTCGGTCCAAGCAGCAGCACATGCTGCCGCCCCACGTCCTCGATCCCTTCCGCAGCGGACTCGGCATCGTTGCGCAGCGCCTTGCCCATGTAGTGCGCGTACACCGCGACCGCCAGATCACGTTTGGCGCGCTGTTGGCCGCGAACGTGCAGATCCAGGTGCGCGACCATCTCCATCGGCGTGGGCAGAACGCCCCGCGTGCTTCGCATGACCAAGGCGAATCCCCTCCCTCACGCACGAGCGACACCCCCCGCGTCGTCGTGCGAGGCGCGAAGTCTAGGCGCGAGTCGCGCGACCGCGCCGTCGCGAGCGCGACAGCGCGTACAAGTCCGCCCACATCAAGGAGCAAGGACTCTTCACAATCCGCCAACAACTTCGCGGAGCCGAAGTCAGTGGCCGGTGCCCGCGGGCAGCGTCGAATGGAACGAGTAGCTTCCCGATCCCACCGAGTAGATCGCGCGGCCGGATTCGATCCGCAGGAAAGTCACGCCGCTCGCCTTCGACGCGGGCGCGCCCGATTCCGTGACCGACTCGGCGTCGCGCGTTGGCACGGACACGCGAGCCGCAGTGTTCGCGGGTATGCTGATCTCCAGCGTGAAACGTTCGCCATCGCGCGTCCAGGCACTCTGGATGCGGCCATGCATGCTGTCGTGCGTCGCGCTTGCGCAAGTGAGCGCGCCGACCACGCTGGGTTGGATGAAGAAGCGCTTGAATCCCGGCGCGTCAGGATCCGGCCGGATGCCGGCGAGGGCTTCGTAGAACCAGAAACCAACGCAGCCGAGAGTCGGGTGATTGAGCGAGTTCTCGCCGTTCCAGGCCTCCCAAATCGTCGTCCAATCCTGCCGCAGCATGTTGAGCCAGCCCGGAAAGTCCTCCTGCGCGAGCATGGCCCAGGCGAGATCGTCGCGGCCGGCTTCCATCAACGCGCGGTAGAGCGGCAGCGTTCCGACGATGCCGGCCGAAATGTGATTCTTGCGCGCGCCGCTGATGCTCTCGACAAGTTGCGCGAGCACGGGCGCG
>JANMRV010000388.1:0-3120 GCA_031388685.1 Planctomycetota bacterium | reverse complement strand
GTTCGAGCAGCATCGTCTGGAAGCCGTTGCTCGACACCTGCACGCGGCGCGAATCGAAGTAGCACGCGCCGTCGGTCTCGGTGTCCCAAAGGCACCAGAATGAGAGCGCCGCGCCACCGGCGGGTGCGCTGATGTCGATCGGGGGCGAGTCCGCGGTACCGCTGCTGATGCCCACGCAATTGTTGAGGCCGAAACAGTTGCCGTCGTTGAAATTCAGGCTGGCCGGCGAAGTGTGGAACGCGGGTGCTCCAAGCACGCTCGCCGGCGTCGCGTCCACGCTCCAGCGCGGGTAGGTCGGCCCGAGTCCGGGATCGAGCGTCCAACCTGCCGCATCCGGGAAATCCGTGGCGTAGCGCACGATCTGAGCGCGAGCGCTGCTGAACGCTACGAGCAACGCAGCCGCCGTGAGCGCGAGACGATACATGTTGAACGTCTGCATGGCTTGCCCTCCGAGGAAATCGTTCGCGAACACTTGCCGAACTCGAGACTCGGTCCTCGCACCCTGTCGCGGGTCGGCGGTCTTCACAGGGGCAAGGATAATCGCTGTGGCCGATTCCAGCACATGCAGGCCGAAACGAGTGAATAGACCCGAAGTAGCTCGGCGCGCGCCACAGTGGATTGTGCGCCCGCGAGGCGGCAAAGGATGGACTGTATCCACTCGAGCACGCCCTCGGTGATCACCTCAAATCCGGCGAGTCGGAGGGGGTGTACAGGAGCGCACCAGAGCTGCTTGCCACGAACTGACTCGCCGCGCTCGCAGCGCACTGGGGGTGAAATGCGATCTTCAGCGACCGGTCGGAGATCTCGCCCCAGGCTTCGTCGGCCGCCCGCAGTAAAGCACCGCGTGGCCGCCGCCTTCGGGTTGGTCGTCGCCGTACATGTAGCTTCCGACGAGGAAATCGCTGAATCCATCGCCATTCACGTCGCCGGCGCCGGCGAGCGAACGACCGAATCCCGCTCCCTCCAGTGCGCCGCCAGCAGTCCAGCACGCCGTGCGGGAGAGACCACCCGCAGATCCCAAGTACAACCATGCGGCACCTCCGTCGAGCTTCGTCGAATCGAAGCCGCTGGCGCCGACGAGCACGTCGTCGAAGCCATCGCCATTCACGTCTCCAGCCGTTGAGACGCAGTGTCCGAAGTAAGCGCCGGCTTGGCCGCCTTCCGGAGACCAGTCGCCGGCAATCGGAATGCCGTCCGGCGCGCCCAGGAACAGAAACGCCTTGCCTTCGAACGGGAGCGAGTGAGAGTAGTAGAGCGCGCCGATCAGCAAGTCGTCATACCCGTCTTTGTTCACGTCGCCCGCGGCCGAAACGCTGTAGCCAAAGGCAGAGCGTGGCAGACCTCCGGTCCTTGTCCATGCGGGTTCGCGAGCAAGGCCCGACGCGGAGCCGAGATAGAGGCAGACCTTGCCCTCGTCGATCCAGGATCCTTCGTAACAGTAAGCCCCGATCAGCACGTCGTCGTACCCGTCGCCATTCACGTCACCCGCCGTCGACACCGCGTAACCGAAATGCGCGTTCGCTTGGGCACCCCGGGCGGTCCAGTCCGCTGTCTCGCTGAGCCCATGCGCGGATCCGAGGTAGAGAAAGGCCCGCCCCGACGCGATCAATTCCCCGTCGCTGCCGTGCGCACCCACGAGCACATCGTCGAAGCCATCGCCGTTCACGTCCCCGGCGCATGCGACACTCTCGCCGAGCAGGGCCGAGGCTTGATCCCCCGTTGCTGTCCATGCCGGAGCCGAGGCGAGGCCGCTCGCGGAGCCCAAGTAGAGCGACGCGCGTCCAGCGGCAAGCCCCTGGCCATTGCCTGCTCCGATGATCACGTCGTCGAAGCCATCGCCATTCACGTCGCCGGCGCCTGCGAGCGCAGCGCCGAAGCATCCTGCTTCCTCCTCCCCAATGGCGGTCCAGGACGGCGACGAGGATGAAAGCCCCTGTGCACAGCCGCGGTAAAGGAACGCCGCTCCCACCTTCGCTCGCTCTCCGCTCCAATTCGCGGCGCCAACAAGGACATCGTCGAAGCCGTCTCCATCGACGTCGCCTGCGGACGCGACGGGGCAGCCAAACCATGCGTGCTTCCGGCCGCCCTTCGCCTGCCAGGGAGATGCCAGCTCGAGTGATCCATCGCAGTCGGGACCTGCGGGTCGTTCGACTGCGGAGACTCGTTCGACGGCGGCGGGAGTTGCCGCCGGCCAAAGCTTCAGGATTCCGTCGCAGCTCCAGGTCGCGAGCATGAGTCCATCCGGGGAGAACGCCACGGAGTGCACGTGGTTTGCGAATTCCAGCGTGCCGACTTCTTGCCCGGTCTCCACTTGCCAGAGCTTGACCGACTTGTCGACGCTGCCGGTCGCCAGCGTGCGGCCGTCCGCGGAGAGAGCGATGGCGCGATAGCTGCCGCCGGCGTGGCCCTCGAATCTTCTGCGCACCTCCCTGAGAGTCGGACCGCGGAGTTCCGGAGTCCAGCCGTCAGCGACCGTGGCAACGTCTGAGCCGTTGGGGGCGCGAACCAGCTCGAAAAACGCAGTGCCCACCGTGACCTCCGTCTCCACGACCGAGTCTGAGTTCCAGCGTCGCACCGTCTTGTCCCTGCCCGACGACAGCACGCTGGTGCCGTCCTGCTCGAACAGCAAGCAAAGGACTTCACTACCGTGCTGCGAGTGCGAGCCCTTGCTCGCCTGAGTGTGCATATCCCACAGTGCGACCTTCCCATCCTCGCCGCCCGACACGACGGTTCGGCCATCCGGCGAGATTGCAAGGTCATTCACTTGCCCCGCGTGAGCAGCCACGCGAGCCAGGCGCTGAGCTTGGCTGACGTCCCACCACTCGAGGTCGCCAGCCTGCGTGCCGAGGACCAGCGCTTTTCCGTCCGGCGAAAAGTTCGCGAAGGTCACATGCTCACCGACCGCGAGCGTCGCGCGTCGCGTGCGAGACTCGACGTCGAGCAGCACCAAGGCACCGCTGCGATCGTTCATCGCCAAGGTACGCGAGTCTGGGGCGAAGGCGAGCAGCGAGTGCCAGAAGAAGTACTCGTGTGGAACGTCCAGCGGCGCCTCCCGCGTGATCGGAAGGGGTTCCGCGGCCAGCGACCAGATCCGAACTGCGCCGTCGAATTGTCCGCTGA
>JANMRV010000352.1:0-4235 GCA_031388685.1 Planctomycetota bacterium | reverse complement strand
TGCGCATGCCGGCGCGCTGGCTGGTCGGCGACGAAGAAGTGATCGAATGGAACTTCGGTTTCCGCACGCCAAGCGATCACCCCGATCTGCGCCTGGCCAGCCGCTGGGCCGCGTTTCGCTGGGTCGAGTTCGCCGAGGCTTACCCGCGGCTCGAACTCGACGGCGATCGCGCGGCGATCATGCGCCTGCACACGCTGGTGAACGCCGCCTAGCGCGGCCCGCCCCTTCGGTGGCCGTGACGCACGCCGCCTGGAACGCCGAGTTGTACGACGAGAGCCACTCGTTCGTGTGGAAGCTCACGGCCGAGGTCTTGGAACTGCTCGACCCGAAACCCGGCGAACGCATGATCGACCTCGGCTGCGGCACGGGACACCTCGCGCAACAGCTCGCCGATCGTGGAGTCGACATCGTCGGTGTCGATGCTTCGCCACAGATGATCGCCAAGGCGCGCCGGAAGTAAGGGCCTCGCTGGTGCGCCACATGATCGATCCGACCACGGCGGACTCAGCGGGGTCGAAGTCGCGGGCTACGCCGTGAGCAGCGGAATCAGCGGATACTTCGCGCCCAAGACGCGCGTCGCATCCACGCCGAACCATGACTGGATCAACGTCGCGTAGACGCTGCGGAAATCCGTGGTGTGGATCAGGTCGCCGTCGTCGAGCTTGGTGAGCGAGGGGTGTTTGCCGTAGAGACCGCCCTTGACCGCCTCGCCCGCGACGAACATCGGACCGGCGACGCCGTGGTCGGTTCCGCCGGATCCGTTCTCCTTCACGCGGCGGCCGAATTCGCTGAAGGCCATGACCAGTGTGTTCTTGCCGACCTCGCTGCCCGCGATGTCCGCCAGGAAGGTCGGCAGCGAAACATCCAGGCGGCGCATCAAAGCGTCGTGGCGATTTTTCTGATCAGAGTGCGTGTCGAAGCCCGAGAGTTCGACCGAGAACACGCGCGAGCCGACTTGACCCACAGAAAGCGCGGCGACATCGCGCAGGGCCTGCGCCAACTCGTCGGCGTCGTACTCGGTCCTCGTGCGGTAGCGCAGCGCGGCGCGGCGAATGGCCTCGCTCGACGCCTGGCCGTCGCGCAGGACCTTGCGCAGGTACTCGAGATTGTTCGCGGGCTCGCGCTCCGTTTCCTTCTCGCCGTGCTCGCAGACATCGCCGCCCTTTTCGAGCGCGGCGCGTTCGCTCTCGTCGCCGGCCCACTTGTAGCCGGTCGGCGTCGCGAACGAAGCGGCGGGATGCGTCAGTGAATACAGCGAGTACGGGACGTTCTTGCCGATGTGCACGACCAGATTGGGATCGCGATTGTCGGGCCAAGCCGCTTTGACCAGCTTGCCGATCCAGCCTTCGCCCGCCGCGCGGCCGCGCAGGTCGGCGGTGTGCCAGACTTCGTAGCTCTTGAAGTGCGAGCGAATCGGCGTGGGATAACCCGCGCCTTCGACCAGCGCCAGTTTGCCGGCGTCTAAGAGCGCGCGCAGGCGCGTCAAGGCCGGGTGGAAACCTCGGTAGTCGTCGAGTTTGAGCAGATCCTTCTCCGGCACGCGCGTCGCGCGCCGCGCACTGTTGTAACCGTCGTCGCCGAAGGGCACGACCATCGAGAGCCCGTCGTTGCCGCCGGAAAATTGCAGCAAGACAAGTGTGCGCGGCACGTCGCTCGCGAACACGGCCGAGGCCGACAATTTCACGGCACCTTCGGCGCGCGCCGAGATCAGCGACATTCCGGCGAGCGCGCCGGCACCGTACAGAAGTTGCCTTCGATCGAGATTCATGGCTGCGTGCTCCGCGCTAGTTCAATTGCGCTTCGGGAAGACTCAGGATCAGGTGGCCAAGTTCGCGCAGGGTCGCTTCGCCGTAGGCTTTCTTCTCGAGCAACTGGCCTTCCTCGATTCCCAGCGAGGTGCGTTCGCCGCGCACGTACTCGACCAGGGCCACGCGCGCTTCGGGCGACAACTCGACGGCGAGCAGATCGCTCGCGAGTCGATCGACGATCGCCTGGTCGCTCGTGGCCTTGCACGCGCGGCAGCGCTCGCGCAGATCCAGTTCGCGCCGCCAGCGCGAGGACTCCATCATCCTCAACCCGGCATTCACTCCGCGGCCGCCGCCGAGATCGTTGTTCTTGGCCTTCTGCTTGCCCGGCGTGGGCGGCGTCTTGGGTACAGGCTCCATCGGCTCGCTTTCGCCCATCGGCTCATCGCTCATCGCACCGTCCGCGGCGTTCTCGTCATCGGCCAGCATGGCCGGATCCTCCTTGAAGATGTCCTCGACTCGCGTGACGCCGAGCAGCATGCCGACCAGGTTGCCGCGCTGCAGGAAGGTCGAAGTCGTGATCCACGCGCGACCGCCGTCCCAGCCTTTCACGTTGGGCGGACCGAAGACCTGTTGGCCGAGCAGACTCGCGCCCGCGGCCAGCACATTGCCCGGCGGATTGACGCCCAGGCGCCGACAGTTGGCAACCATGAACTCGATCGGGCCGACGATGCGCTGACCGACGACTTCGGCGCTGTAGAAGACGGGATCGTCGAAAAGCTTCTTCAAGAAAGCGTCGACTCGATAGTTGTTGGCGCGCAAGAACTTCGCATAGGACTCGACACGCTCCTTCGGCGGCACCCGGCCTTCGAAGTGCTGGAGCAACTTGCCCGCGACCCAGCGCGGACACGCGTCCTGTGCGAGCAGGATGTCGACGAGTTGGTCGGCATCGAGTTCGCCGCTGACGCCGAGCACGGTCTTCTTGCCGGCGTCGTGCTGGCGGCGATTGAAAACGAACTGCGCGTCGCGCGCCTGGAAACCGGTCAGCGCCCGCGCGGCTTCCTTGACGTCGTCTTCGGAGTAATGGCCTTCGCCGAGCGAGAAAAGCTCCATCAACTCGCGCGCAAGATTTTCATTGGGCGCGGCGCGCGTGTTCTTCGTGTTGTTCAAATACACGAGCATCGCCGGATCGCGCACGATCGCGTGCAAGAGATCCGCATAGCTGCCGAGCGCGTGCTGGCGGAACAACTGGTTCTGGCGGATCATCGCTTCGCCGTTCTTCACTTCCTTCGCCGAGCTGGTGAAGAATCCGTGCCAGAACAACACCATGCGCTCGCGCAGCGGATGATGACTCTGCGCCATGGCGTCGAACCACCAGCCCGAGTACTCGAGCAATTGGGCCGTGTCTTCACGGCGCAGGCGCTGATAGAGCTTCTTGCGCTCTTCCTCGCTCAGGGCGCGCCGCTCGGCGGGCGACGGCCGGTCAGGCTCGTCGATTTCGAAGGCCGGTGCATCGTTCGCAAGCCCGGCGAACAATTGGACGAGGAACGCTTCACGGCCGAGACCCAAGGCCGCATCGATCTCGGCCGGTGTCGCGCCAAAGCCGGCGCGGTTGAGCAGGTGTTCGACGGCGCGAGCGTCCCAGGGCAGAGCGTTGGCAGTCGACGCGGGCTTCTGGGCCGACGGCGCTTTCGGGTCGCCGGCGGCGGCGATGGCAGAAGCTGAGAGCGCGAGCGTCATCAGCCAGTAGCAGCAGAATTTCATGTCGTGAATCTCCGGGCGGGTTGCGGGCGGCCCCACGTGCGTTGAACCGCGTTGCGTCGCCCTAGTTTCGGCTCGAGCGCTCGAAATGCGAAGTCCGGGCGCTAAGAACCGGTTCGCCCCTTCCCTCCGGCGGCTTCGGGCCCCAAAGTTCGGGCCCCGCATGAGCGCCGCCAAGCCCCAATCGTCACCGCCCGACCTGCGCGAGTTCGTGGCCGACTTGCGCGCAAGCGGCGAACTGACCGTGATCGAGGCTCCCGTGGACTCGCGCCTCGAAGCCGCGGAGATTCACCGCCGCGTGATCGCGGCCGGCGGCCCGGCGCTGTGGTTCGCGAACGTGAGCGGCGCGCACTTCCCGCTGGTCACCAACCTGTTCGGGACGGCTCCACGGGTCGAGCGCGCCTTCGGACGCTGGCCGCGTGAGTTCATTGGCGAAGTGGCGCGATTGCCCGAAGAACTGATGCCGCCGTCGCTTGGAAAGCTGTGGTCCAAGCGCAATCTGTTCGTCTCGCTGGCGAAGATCGGATTGAAGCGGCAATCGCGCGGGCCCGTCCTTGAAGTCGTCGACTCGCCACCCGGGCTCGCCAGGCTTCCCGCGCTGCAGACCTGGCCGCGTGACGGCGGCCGCTTCATCACGCTGCCGCTGGTCTACACCGAGCATCCGCGCACGCACGGTCCGAACCTGGGCATGTATCGCTTGCAGGTGCACGACCACGCGAGCACCGGGAT
>JANMRV010000348.1:0-1485 GCA_031388685.1 Planctomycetota bacterium | reverse complement strand
CGCCCAGGCCATCGCCCAGCGACACGGAGATGTCAGCACCTGCTTGAGTGCCGCACACAAGATCCAACTTGTTGTCGCCGTTGAGATCCCCGGCTTGCACCCAGACGGGAAAATCGCTCACGGGGATCGTCGTCGGCGCGGCGAATGCGAAACTTCCCTGGCCGAGCAGGACGGCGATGGTGTCGTCACTCGCATTGGCGGTCGCGAGATCCGGCTTCCCATCGGCGTTGAAATCCCCGACGACGACGGAACGTGGATTGTTGCCCACGGTCACCAATCCCAAGGCGACAAAGCTGCCGTCGCCAACGCCTTCGTAGAGCGAAACCTTCGTCCCGGCGAAGTTGGCCACGACCATGTCGAGCGCAGGGCTACCAGCGATGTCGGCCAGGGCACATCCGAAAGGGCCATTGCCGGTCGCATAGCTGCTCTGGCCCGGGAATAGCGTGCCTTGTGCGAAGCTCGGCGCAGCGAGCGCGCCGGCGATCAGCGAATACGCCGCAAGGGTTCCGTGCGTAGAACTAATGCTGAATCGATTGGCCATGAAGTCACCGTCTTCATTTCAGAGGTTGATCCGAGGAGTTGGTCGCCCCTTCGATGCTACCCCAGTTCCGCAGGCCGCCAAGTACCCGTTCACGGTCGAATGAGCTTCGGCATGCGGTATCCGGTACTAGGTTCGACTCCTGCACATCAATCACGGACGTTGGGCCAGGCGGCGTGCCCGATCGAGATGCGGAACTCGAGCCTGGGGCGGTAGATGTGTCTCAGCGCGCGATTTGTAGCGCGGAGGCGGCGCGGCTGCGGTCGCGATTGCGGATCAGGACGAAGGCGACGAGCAGAACAACGAGCAGCACGGCGAAGAAAGGAACGAGCACGCTGGCGATCGACAACCCAGTCGACCCCACAGCCTCCGCCGTCGAGACGACCGGATTGGCAACCCCGCCGGTCGTCCAAGTCGAGACGCCGCGCGCGATCGTGGTCGGAATCTGCACCAGCGCGGCTCCCCCACCGCCTACGACAACGGCCAGACTCCAGCGCAGCATCGGATCAAGTTCCCCAAGCACCGCCGCGCTCAGCAAGAAGCCGGCGACAATTGCCGCCGGCGTCGCCAAAACATCGAGCGCGTGATCGAGCCAAGGAATCGCGTACGCGCCAAGCTCGACCAGGGTGGCGAGCGAAAGCACGACCAGCGCCGGCGTCGACGCCAGCCACTGAAAGCCCTCGCTCAAAGGAAGCAGCCCTGCGCGCGCGGCGATGGCGGCGATCAGGGCCGGGATGAAGATCCGAAAACCGGTGGCGGCGGCGAGGCCGACGGCCACGAAGAGGCTTTGCAGCAGGTGTGCGGTGTCCATGGATGTGGGGCGCGGTTGCGCGTTCGAGATCCCGAAATTCTCTGAAATGGAGCCACCACAGGGACACTGGGTACCCAAATCCGCGCTCTGGTAAGATGCCGATTCGCGGCTGATCCCCAGGCGGGAGGGGCGAGCC
>JANMRV010000313.1:0-8980 GCA_031388685.1 Planctomycetota bacterium | reverse complement strand
ACGACCACATCGCAGTCGTCCCATTGGATGGCGCGCCAGGCCATGCCGATCGCATGTGCTGCCGACGCGCAGGCCGACGAAGTCGTGAATGTCGTGCCCATCAACCCGTGTTCGATCGCAACCTGGCCGCTGACGGCGTTGGCCATGATCTTCGGGATGAAGTGCGGACTGACGCGGCGCGCGCCCTTTTCCTGCATCGCCAAAAACTGCTCTTCGATGCCGGTGATTCCGCCGATGCCGGTGGCGATGATCGAACCGAAGCGCTCGCGCACCGACTCGGGCAACGACGCGACGTCGATGCCTGAATCCTTGAAGGCCTCGCGCGAGGCGAGGATCGCCCACATCGTGAACGGATCGAGCTTGCGCAGGTCCATGACGTTGAAGTGCGCGGCGGGATCCCACTTCACGCTGGCGGCGAAGTGCACGGAGTAGTCGCTGGTGTCAAAACTCGTCAGCGGACCGACGCCGTTCTCACCTGCGAGCATGCGGCGCCACGACGTCTCGACGTCGTTGCCCAGGGCATTGAAGGTGCCCAGTCCTGTAATCACCACTCGACGCATAGTGCGCCTCAGTCGTCCTTCAGATAAATGGAATTGAAAGCGGACCGGCGCCCGGCGGCGGCCGAAAAGTCCGTAGGGAAGACGCTCAGGATTTCTTGGAGATGTACTCGACCGCGTTGCCCACGGTCTGGATCTTCTCGGCGTCTTCGTCGGGGATCGAGATCTCGAATTCGTCCTCGAATTCCATCACGAGCTCGACGGTGTCGAGCGAATCCGCGCCGAGGTCGTTGATGAACGAAGTCTCGGGCGTGATCTTGTCGGGCGTCGTGCCCATCTGATCGCAGACGATCTTCGTTACACGTTCTTCGATCGAGGGGTTGGTCACCTTCGTTGTCTCCACTGGTTCACTGTCTGTTGGGGTCTGAGGGGTCGTTTCCGCCCGTTGGATCGAACCACCGTGCGGACCAAAGCCGCAAGGAGAATTCGAACCGCGTAGGCGGCCGGCAAGCGGGATGTACGGGTGTCGAGGAGCGTTCGCCTTGAGCTGGGCCAGGCCGGCCCGCGCACACTCTAGAGCGAAAGTCCCCCGTCGACGATCAAGGTTTGTCCAGTGATGTAAGCGCCGCCTGGGCCGCAAAGGAAGTCCACAGCGGCGGCAATTTCATCCGGCTCGCCGATGCGCGAGAGCGGAATCGAGGCCTTCAGCGCTTCGACCGCCTTGCCATCGAGAGCAGAAGTCATGTCGGTCGCGATCAGGCCCGGCGCCACGGCGTTGACGCAGACCCCGCGCGAGGCGAGTTCCTTGGCCACTGAACGCGTCAGGCCGATCACGCCGGCCTTGCTGGCGGAATAGTTGGCCTGGCCGGCGTTGCCCGTCACCCCCACCACGGAGGTGATGTTGACGATCCGGCCGTGGGATTTCATCAGCGAACGCGCTGCAGCGCGAATGAAGTTGAATGTGCCCTTGAGGTTGACGTCGACGACGCGATCGAAGTCCTCCTCGGTCATGCGCAGGAGCAGCTGGTCGCGCGTGATCCCAGCGTTGTTGACCAGGATGTCAAGTCCGCCGAACTCCGCGAGAACTGTAGCGACGAGGTCCGTCACCGGTGCGCCCTGGGAGACGTCGACTCCATAGGCCGCGCTCTGTACGCCGAGAGCTTGGCAGGCGTCGGCGGTCTCCTTGGCGCGCTCCGCCGTCGTGGCGACAGCGGCGACGCGCGCACCGCTTTTGGCCAGGCGCAAGGCAATCGCCTTGCCGATGCCACGTGAGGCACCAGTCACCAGGGCGACCTTGCCGGCGAGCGGGCGGTCAGTCGGGGGGCTCGGATCGCTCAATGAGTTTGGGGGCGGCGGGTGGTTCTAGGCGGGGAGACAGCGTCCAAGATCGCCTGGAGGAGCGAGGATTCGACCGCCGGGAGACCCGAATTGCAAGGGTCGACACGCTGTACAGTCCGCGCCGGCGCAGGAGCGCTCGTCACGCAGCGCGGCCAAAGCCCCAGACCGTGCTGGATCACGCGCGGATGTCCGTGGGCACAGCGGCCGAACGGCAAGTCGCGGACTCGTCGATCTTGCCCAGGATTCCGGCAAGGATTTTGCCGGGGCCGGGTTCGAGGAAACGCTTGATCCCCTGCGCGAGTGCCCAGCGGATGCTCTTCTCCCACAGGACCGGTGCGCAGACCTGCTGCGCCAACAGGTCGCGTATCAGGTCGGGATCCTTGGTCGGCTCAGCGCTCACGTTGGGTAGGAACGGCACTCGCGGTGGATGAATCTCGATACGCGCCAGCGCTTCGCGCAAGCGCTCCGCGGCCGGACGCATGCACTCGGAATGGAAACCGCCGGCGACGACCAGTCGGCGGGTACGGCGAACTCCGTGTTCCTTCGCCGCTGCTTCCAACGCATCCAGTGCGGCGATTTCACCCGACACGATCACCTGTCCAGGTGCATTCAGATTCGCGACCGAGCAAATGCCGTGCTTCGATCCGAGCAGCGCCAGCGTACGCGCCTGCTCTTCGCTCGCGCCCATCAGGCTGACCATCGAACTCTTGATCGCATCGCTGGCCGCCTGCATCGCCTCGCCGCGCAAGCGCACCAGCCGCACGGCGTCATTGAAACGCAGCGAGCCCGCGGCCCACAGCGCGGTGTATTCACCCAGCGACAGACCTGCGACCAGCGGAGTTTGGGCGAGATTCAATCCGCGCTGCTCGAGCACGCGCACGATCGCCACGCTCGTGACCAGGATGCCCGGCTGGGCGATGTCGGTGCGATTCACGAACTCGCCCTTCGACCAGCAGGCTTCCTCGAGCGAAAATCCGAGCGTCGCGCTGGCTTCGCTGAAGGTCTCTCGCGCGACTTCGAAGGCTTCGCACCAGTCGCGGCCCATGCCCTCGTGCTGCGCGCCCTGTCCTGGAAAAAGGATGGCTTCGTTCATCACCAGCGAATCAGTGTTCCACCCCAGGTAAGTCCTGCGCCGAAGGCGACCATCACGGCGAGTTTTTCCTTGGTCACGCGACCCGCGCGCACGGCTTCGTCCAGGGCGATCGGCACCGACGCGGCCGAGGTATTGCCGTATTTGTCGATGTTGATGAACAGTTTGTCGAGGCCCCAGCCCAGGCGCTCCATGGCGGCTTCGAAGATGCGTTGATTGACCTGGTGTGGAACGATCACGCTGACGTCGTTGATGTCCTGTCCCTCGACCATCAGTTCGATCATCTCGGCCATCTTCGCCACGGCGAAGCGAAAGGTCTCGCGACCCTGCAGGCGGATGAAGTGCTCGCCGCGCGCGACGGTCTCGACGGTCGGCGGATGCAGCGAACCGCCGCCTTTCATGTGGATGAACCCAAAGCCCGAGCCATCGGCGCCGAGCTTCGTGCGCAGGATCTCGCCCTGCCGGCACTCTTCCCACGGCATGAGCAGTGCCGCGCCCGCGCCGTCGCCGAAGATGATGCACGACGAGCGATCATGGATGTCCACGAAGCGCGACAGAGATTCCGCGCCGATCACGAGCACTCGTTTCGCGCGGCCGGCGGCGATGAAGGCCTCACCGGTGTGCAGCGCTGTGAGAAATCCCGTGCAGGCCGCCGAGACGTCGAAAGCGCCTGAATTCTTCGCCCCCAGCCGGTCCTGGACCAGGCACGAGCAGGCCGGCAACAGATAGTCAGGTGTGAGCGTCCCGACGATGATCAGATCGAGTTCCTCGGGCTCGACCCCGGCTGCCTCGAGCGCCATTTTTCCAGCGGCGACACACATGTCGCTGGTCCCTTCGCCCTCGCCGACCCAGCGGCGCTCGCGGATTCCGGTGCGCTGGACGATCCATTCGTCCGAAGTGTCGACCCACTTCTCGAAGTCGCTGTTCACCAGGACCTTCTTCGGCACCATGGAGCCGGTTCCGGCGATGCCAACGCGAACGCAAGAACTCATGCGGTGGGCTGGGAGGGAAGCTGGAGTAGGACCCGAGCCCGACAGCCGGGCCCGCACGGTAGGGATTCTACCGGCAATGGCAGCCGGTTACAGGGCCGGCCCGCGCGCGCCGTCGCACAAGTCCCGCAATGGCCCCGTGCGACTCACGCGTCGCCCACCGCGGCCGTGCCGGCAAGGCCCTGGACGATGTGCTTGTTCACATCGGAATCGAGCGCCTTCAGGGCCTGCAGCAGCGCGTTCGAAACGGCCAGGGCGTCGGACCGTCCGTGGCCCTTGACGACGATGCCGTCCACGCCGAGCAGCAGCGCGCCGCCGTACTCGGCGTAGTCGATGTGCTTCTTGATTTTGCCGAGCGCTTCCGGCGCCCACTGGACCGAGTGCGCCTTCAGTTCGCCGAGCACGAGTTTCAGGATGAAGCCGGAGAATTCCTCCATCAGCTTCAGCACGATGTTGCCCGTGAAACCGTCGGTGACGATCACATCGGCAAGACCCTTGAACAGGCCGCTCGACTCGACATTGCCGACGAAATCAAGTCCGCTTGCCGCGAGCAGCGGATAGGTCTCTTTCAAGAGCTCCGTGCCCTTGCTCGCCTCTTCGCCGATGTTGAGCAAGCCCACGCGCGGCTTGGCGACACCGAGGCAGTCGCGGGAGTAGATCGCTCCCATCAGTCCATACTGCAGCAGATGCTGCGGCTTGGGCGCGACCTGTGCTCCCATGTCGAGAATCGTGACCGGAGTGCCGGTCAAATTCAGGGTCACCGCGATGCCGGGGCGCTTGACGCCCTCGAGCGTGCCAAGGCCGAGCGTCGCCGCTCCGACCACGGCGCCGGTGTTGCCCATGCTCACGATCGCGCCGGCGGCCTGGGTCTTGACGGCCTTGATGCAGACGCTGATCGATGAATCCGGCTTGGCGCGCAGCGCCGTCGCCGGCGATTCGGCCATGCCGATGACCTGGCTGGCGTGCTGGATCGCAAAACGTCCCGCGGCCCCATGCTTGTCCAGGAACGCCTCGATGACAGCCTGATCGCCGACAAGCAGGATGCGCTTGGGATCAAGCTTCCACGGTCCGTCCGCGGAACTCGCCTGCAGGGCGCCCTGCAGCAGCGCATCGGGCGCGTTGTCGCCGCCCATGACGTCCAGAGCAATGCGCAAAGAACTCATCGCCTGCCTAAAAAAGGCCACCGGATCTGCCGCCCACGCGGGGCGACGCGACCCTAGACCTCTTCCTTCTCGAGAACGTCGATGCCCTTCTTTTCGCCGCCCTTGGAGAAGGCGTAATGGCCGCAGTTGTCGCACACGCGGTGAGACTTCGTGGCGGCACCACAGCGCGGGCAGTAGTTCGGCGTGAGCACCGCAAGGGCGTCGTGGGAACGACGATTGCGGGTGCGGGTGTTGGAGTGACGGCGCTTGGGATTGGGCATGACGCGACTTCGGTGGGCAAGCGCGAGGCGCCTGCAGCGTTCGAGAGGGCGGAGAAAGTACCGACGCCCGGGGGGGCTGTCAATCGCCGAGCTTTTCGCCGAGGGTGCGTTCGACCAGGGCGAGCGCCTCGGGCAGAGCCTCGGGATTGAGGCCCTGGCCTTGGGCGGTGTTGGGTCGGCCTCCCCCACCGCCACCCAAGAGCTTCGAAATCGCCTGCGCCGTCTGGCCGGCGTGCAGGCCCTTCTTCAGGGCCGCGCCTTCGCACAGGACGAGGAACGGCAGCTTGTCGTCGGCTCGGGCAAAAAGGGCCAGGGCCAGGTCGGGGGCCAGGGCCTTGGCGCGCTCGCCCAGCGTGCGCAATCCTTCAGCGTCGAGATCGGGCAGGTCGAGAACTCCTACGCTGACCCCCGACCTCACGCGCAAGGCCGCGCGCACGAGTTCGAACGCCGAACCGACGTCGCTGCTGGCACCGGCGGCCTGCTTCTTCTTGGACTCCTTGAGCTGCTGCAGCAATTGGTCGATGCGCGCGCCGAGTTCTTCGGGCGAGCTCTTCAGGCTGCGCGCGGCGCCTAGCAGGAGACGTCGCTGTTCCTGTGTGCGCAACAGCGCCGCCGTTCGCGTGACCGCTTCGATGCGGCGCACTCCGGCGGACAGCGCGCGCTCCTGCACGATCAGGAACGATCCGATGTCGCCCGCTGCCCGCACGTGTGTGCCGCCGCAAAGTTCCGCGGAATACTCGCCGACGGCGACGACGCGCACACGCTCGGAATACTTCTCGCCGAACATCGCGACGACGCCGCGCGACTTCGCGGCTTCGAGGTCCTCGACGGTCGTTTCGACCGGCGCGTTGCGTGCGATCTCGCGATGGACGTGTTGCTCGATCCGTTCTAGTTGCTCGGGCGTGAGCGCCTGCGGACTCGAAAAATCGAAACGCAGGCGATCGGGGCCGACGTAGGAACCCTGTTGGCCGACGTGGTCCCCGAGGATCTCCTTCAGAGCCTTGTGCATCAGGTGCGTGGCCGTGTGGTTGGCGCGCGTGGCCGCGCGGCGTTCGGCGTCGACTTCGGCCGTGACTTCGAGGCCCGGCGTGGCTGCGCCGCGCGCCACGCCGACGTGAATCACGATCTCGCCAAGTTTCTTCGTGTCCTCGACTTCGAATTCGTAGCGGCCGTCCAGCGAGCGGATCTTGCCGGCATCGCCGACCTGGCCGCCGGATTCAGCGAAGAACGGGCTCGTTTCGAGCACGAGCCGGTCCTTCTCGCCCGAAGCCTGGGCAGGGAATGCGCGCAGGACGCGCGTCTTCGCACGGCAGTTCGCGTCGCCGGCCTCGTAGAACGTCGAGCGCGTTGCGGCGAGACCGGTCAGCTGCTCCGCGGACAGCAGTTGTTTGAACGCGCCTTCGGAACGGCTGGCCGCGCGGTGCTGGGACTGTGCGCTGTCCCAGCCTGAGTGATCGAGGGTCCAGCCGCGCTCGCGCAGCATCTGCTCGACCAAGTCCTGTGGAAATCCATAGGTGGCGTAGAGTTCGAAGGCCGCGGATCCCGCCAGCGATTTCGCCGTGGGATCGGCCTTCTGCGTTCGCGCCACGAGATCCGAGAACAAGCCCAGACCGCGCTCGAGCGTGGCGCCGAAGGAATCTTCTTCCGCGCGGACCACCAGCTGCACGTGTTGGGCTCGCTGCGCGAGTTCGGGGAATGCGGGCCCGAGCACTTCGACGACCGTCGGCACGACGTCGAAAAGGAACGGCCGATCCATGCCGAGCGCCTGACGGCCGAAGCGCGCCGCGCGTCGAATCAGACGCCGCAGCACGTAGCCGCGGCCTTCATTGGAAGGCGCCGCGCCGTCCGCGATCGCGACCGATACCGCGCGCAGGTGATCGGCGATGACGCGAAAGGCGATGTCGCGTTCGTTGTCGTGTCCGTAGGGCTTGCCCGTCAGTTCCGAAAGACGCTGGAAAATAGGCGTGAACAGGTCGGTGTCGTAGTTCGAGCGCTTGCCCTGCAGCACGGACAGCACGCGTTCGAAACCCATGCCGGTGTCCACGTGTTGCGCGGGCAGGCGGACCAGGCGGCCGTCGTCCTGGCGGTTGAACTCCATGAACACGTTGTTCCACAGTTCGATGAAGCGCTCGTTGCCGGCGTTGACGCCGATCGCGCGATTCGCGCCGTCCCGCGGATCGGCACCCGGCTCGCCGCGATCGATGTGGATTTCGGTGCAGGGTCCGCACGGCCCGGTTTCGCCCATCTCCCAGAAGTTGTCCTTGCGGCCGAAGCGCAGGATGTGCGTCGGATCGATGTCGGCCTGTTCGCGCCAGATGCGCGCGGCTTCTTCGTCAACCGGCAGGCCGTCCTTTTCGTCGCCACCGAAGACCGTCACCCACAATCGATCCTTCGGCAGGCCCCAGGTTTTCGTCAAAAGTTCCCAGGACCAGACGATCGCGTCACGCTTGAAGTAATCGCCGAACGACCAGTTGCCCAGCATCTCGAAAAACGTGTGGTGGTAGGTGTCCAGGCCCACCTCCTCGAGATCGTTGTGCTTGCCGGAGACCCGAATGCACTTCTGCGAATTGACCGCGCGGCTGTAGTCGCGCTTGCCGGTGCCGAGGAACACGTCCTTGAACTGGTTCATCCCGGCATTCGTGAACAGCAGTGTCGCGTCGTCCTTGGGGAAGACCGGGCTCGAGGGCACGAAGCGGTGACCGCGCGCGACGAAGAAGTCGATGAATTGCTGGCGCACCTGCGCCGAGCTGAGCTGTGTTTTCGCCACGGATGAAGTCGCCTGATTGGACATGGGGCGACGAATCTATCCGACGCTAGGGTGCCAAGCACCCGTTTCGTTCACGCGCTGGAAGGCACGCGAACGAAACGGGTACTTGGCAGGCCTTACGGTCAGCTCAGGCCTTGACTGGCGGGCGCGCGACTTTTTGCGGGCGCAGATCGCCGTTGGAGGAAGCGCTCCCGGCCGTGGACGAAGCACTACCCGCGCTTGCCGCCGTGGCCGAAGTCGAGGCCGCAGGCGTCGCGCCGGCAACTGGGAATTCAGCCGCCTTGGGGGCGAGCGCTGTGCGCACCTGCCCGTCGAGTTCCTTGGCAAGATCGGGATTGTCGACCAGGAACTGGCGCGCTTTTTCGCGGCCCTGTCCGAGGCGGATCTCGCCTTCCTTCGGGCTCTTGATCGAGAACCAGGTGCCCGACTTGATCACGATGTTCTTCTCGACGCCGAGGTCGAGCAGGTCGCCCTCGTAGCTGATCCCACGGTCGAAAAGGATGTCGAACTCGACCTTGCGGAACGGCGGCGCGATTTTGTTCTTCACCACCGTGACCTTGGTGCGGTTGCCGATGATCTCTTCGCCTTCCTTGATCTGGCCGATGCGGCGGATGTCGAGGCGCACCGAGCAATAGAACTTCAACGCCTTGCCGCCGGTCGTCGTCTCCGGGCTGCCGAACATCACGCCGATCTTTTCGCGGATCTGGTTGATGAAAATCACCATGCAGTCCGACTTCGAGATCGCGCCGGTCAGCTTGCGCAGCGCCTGGCTCATCAGCCGGGCCTGCAGGCCGACGTGGGCGTCGCCCATCTCGCCCTCGATCTCGGCCCGCGGCACCAGCGCGGCGACCGAGTCGATCACGATCAGCTCGATCG
>JANMRV010000300.1:0-2169 GCA_031388685.1 Planctomycetota bacterium | reverse complement strand
CGGATAGAAGCTCGCCACGCCGTAGACCTCGACCGGTTCGAGCCCGAAGAACGCGGCGCAATCTTCCATTGTCTGCGGCGAGATCCAGCCGCCGAGTTCTTCCTGGCAGCGGTGCAGCGCCGGAATCAGCGCCGCCTGCTTGTGCGGATAGTGCGTCAGGAGTTCCGTGAACTCCGCCACGAGTTTTGCAGTCAAAGCCATTAGCGGTCGACCTCACCCATGACGAAATCGAGGCTGCCGATGATCGCGACCATGTCGGACAACATGGCTCCTTGTCCCAAGAGCGGAATGGCCTGGACGTTCATCAGACCCGGCGCGCGGATGTGACAGCGCACGGGATTCGAAGTGCCGTCCGAGACGGCGAAGAAACCAAGCTCGCCCTTCGAGGACTCGACCGCGTGATAGGCCTCGCCCTTGGGCAGGCGCAAATCGGTGACGACCTTGAACTGGAAGATCAGTTCTTCCATCGAGCGCATCACATCGGCCTTGGGCGGCAGAACGTAGCGGCGATCCTCGGCCAGCACTTCGGCGCCGCGCGTTTTCTTCAGACGTTCGAGCGCCTGCTTGGCGATGTGACACGACTGGCGCATCTCTTCCATGCGCACGAGGTAGCGGTCGTAACAATCGCCGACCGTGCCGACGGGCACTTCGAAGTCGTAGGTTTCATAGCCGCAATACGGCTGTTTCTTGCGCAGGTCCCAGTCGAAACCGCAGCCGCGCAAATTCGGGCCGGTCAGCGACCAGGCCATGGCCTGTTCCTTGGTGATCAGGCCGATCCCGCGGTTGCGGCCGTACCAGATGCGATTGCCCGTGAGCAATTTCTCGAGCGTTTCCAGCTTGGCCGGGAACCCGTCGAGGAACTTTTCGAGCATGCGCTCGACATCTTCGTCGACATCCGCGTACACGCCGCCGATGCGCACGTACGTGTTGTTCATGCGGTGGCCGGTGTAGGCGTCGAGGATCGAGTAGATCTCCTCGCGCTGCTCGAACGAGTAGAAGAAGTTCGTCACCGCGCCCAGGTCGATCGAAGTCGTGCCGATGTAGATCAGGTGCGCGGCGATGCGCGAAACTTCCATCAAGAGCACGCGCACGACTTGCCCGCGCTCGGGCACCGCGAGCCCGGCCAGTTTTTCGCAGGCCAGCGCGTACGCGATGTTGTTCATCAACGGCTGGACGTAGTCGAGCCGGTCGGTGTGCGGGAAAAACTTGTGCCAACCGAGGCTCTCGCAAGTCTTTTCCTTGCCTCGGTGCAGGTAGCCGACGTCCGCGTCGATGAACTCCATCATCTCGCCGTCGAGGCGCACGACCAGGCGCAACACGCCGTGGGTCGCCGGGTGTTGCGGCCCCATGTTGACCATCATTGATTCGCCGTGGATCGGATCGTCGTGATCCGACGGCGGCATGGTCCGCGAGTACTCGAACACTTGCGTCGTGCTCATTTGATTTTCTCCCATTCCTTGCGCCGCTCCTTGTCCCAGGTGCGGTAGAGCTTGTCCGGCTCGATGCCCTGGTGGGGGAAGTCCTTGCGCAGCGGGAAGTGTTCGTAACCCTGCGGCATCAACAGCCGGCGCAGGTCGGGATGGCCGTCGAAAAGGATGCCGAACATGTCGTAGCACTCGCGCTCGGAGAACGAAGTGCCCGGCCAAAGGTCGGTGATCGTCGGCACCGAAGCCGCGCTCTCCTCGATTCGTGTCTGCACGCGCACGCGATCGTTGTGCGCGTAGGACAAGAACTGCCAGACGACTTCGAAACGCGGTGTCGCCGGATAATGATCGATCGCCGTGACCAGCGTGTTGCCCTCGAAGCCGCCGGCTGCTTTCAAGCGCTCCATCGTCGTGCGCACCTGCGCGCGATCGATCACGAGCGTCGGCATGCCGTCGAGCGTGGCGATGAATTCATGCGGAATCTCGGCCAAAGCAGCGCTCACTCGTTCGCGGGTCGTGCTCACGGCAACTTCTCCGCGGGACGCGACTCGGGATCGTGCGCGTGTTTGTCGCCGATGCTCTTCAACACGCCCTGGTTGGGCGGGAAGACCAGATTGCCCGTCCCCGCGTCGTTCGATTTTTCAACCAGACCGTGCAGCACGCGGCCGAGCGGATCCTCGCGCGAAATCTTTTGCTGCAACTTGATGATCGCGTCGATCACCGCATCGGGCCGCGGCGGGCAGCC
>JANMRV010000282.1:0-6066 GCA_031388685.1 Planctomycetota bacterium | reverse complement strand
AAGTCGAGTTCCACGCGCTTGTCCGGCCCCAGGGTCAGACGACGTTTGTCGACCGTACCGTCCTGCGGCGCAAAGGCCAGCGCGGCGATCGCTGCGAGCATGGCCAGCATCACGGCTTGACCTCCTTCGCCACAGGCAGCGCCCAATCGCCGCCGGCGCGCAGTGAAAAGGTCGAGCCCGCGGGCGCGACCACGACCCATTCGCATTCGCGCGAGATCCCGCCCCCGGCCAGCCGCGCGAGCGAGCAGCGCCCCGACCCGGCGATCAGTTTCGCCTCGGCGGGCAGCTCGAGCGAAAGCCAGGCCCCGACCGCGTCGATGCGGCGATCGGAAATGGCAAGCCCGGTGGGCAATACGCCTGCATTGGCGATCCTGGCGCGAATGCGGCAAACGTCGCCGTCGCGGCTGGCTTCGGCGATGCGCAATTCCAGGCGCGGCAGACTCGAACTGAGCCGGCGCGTGAAGTCCGCCAGGCCCTGCAAGGCGCGCGGAAGTTTTTCCTTGGGCGGCGTCGTTCGGGCGCCAGGTTCCCATCCACCGACGAGCACTTGCCCGCCGCGCACGAGTTCGACCGGGTGCCAGTCCATGAAACCAAGCCCACCGCTGGTGTCGTCGATCCAGCGCAGCCAGGCCAGATCCTCCGCCGAAACTCCATCCGGAGTCTTGCGCCCGGTCTCCGCCTTCGGGCTGTCGAAGCGCGCGTTCTCCGGGCCGCCTTCCGCGGGTGCGTCGAGTCCCGGCCCCCACGGTGCGAGTTCGAAGGCCAGGGCGCCGGATGCGGAATAGAACCAGTCCACGGCCGCGCCACGGCGCTCGCGTCCGCGGCATTCGAGCAGCGTTGCTGCGGGCGTGCCGCGGCGCGCGGTGGCCGCGTTGAACGAGGCGTTCACGCGCTCGAACACGCTGCGATCGGCGTCGGGCATCCAGCCCGCGGTCGTGGTCGACTTCGATCCGCCAGGAATCGCCAGGCGACCGTAGTTGCCCTGGAAGAGGATCACGATCGCCGCACGACGCGCGAGCGCGAAGTCTGCATAGGTGCGCGGCAGCGACTCAGAGAGCGGCAGCACGCCCGCCAGATTGTCGACCCAAGGCCCCGTGCGCCCCACCGGAAAATTGAGGTCGAGCACCACTCCGCCCGGGCCGTCCTCGTTGAACAAGCCGTCGCCGTCGTCGTCCTTGCCTTCGAGCGTCAGCGTGTAGCGCGGAGCATCGCCCGGCTTCGCGCGCGCAAGGAGCCGCTGGCCGGCGGGGCGAATCCAAGGACCTTCCGGATCCTCGACCAGCATCTGCAGGATCACTCCATCGCCGTCGAGGTCGTCGGGACCGTCTTCGTCGAAGCGTCCATCGCGATCCTCGTCGACAGGCCGCGTGTTGCGGCCGTCGGCGGAGCGGCCCGCCAAAGTGAGTTCCAAGGCTTCCGGCGAAGCCCAGGGAACCGCCGCGAAAGCGACGCCCGCCGGCAGGTTCGCCGGCTCGCGCAACAACTCGGCCGAAATCTCGAGCACCGCGACGCCACCCGAGGGGCCTTCGCCGTCGAGGCCGCCGAGCAACAGGATCGTCGGCCGTTCTTCGAGCGCGAGAGCTCCTTCGGCGCCGAACAGCAGTGCGGGCACTTTGCGGCCGTCGGTCAACTTGCCCAGCTCGAGTGTTCGCGCGATCGCGGGATGCTCCGAGACGATCTTGTCGAGCGCTGCTGCAACCTGGGTCAGGTCCTTCGGAACGCTGACGAGGGCAGGTGTCGTCGATAGCGCCGCAGCTGGCGACTCGCCGCTTTGCGTGGGACGCAGGCCATCCGCTCCAGCCGGCGCGATCGCTGTCGACGGCGAGGCGGCTGGCGGCAGCGACGGCTGTTCCGCGGGTCTGGACGTCGGCTCCAGTGGCGCGGGATCCTGAGGCCTGGCGCCCGGCGCGCCGACCGCTGGATCACCGGCCACAGGCGCGGGCGCCGGATCGACGACCGGTGGCTTTGGCGGTTGGGGATCCTGTACCGGCGTGTCCGCGATCTCTGGAACAGGAGGATTGCCCTGGGAGCTGGGCTCTTGCGCCCAAGACGCCATGGAGAAGAACCCCAATGCGATCCAGGACAGACTCAGTTTGGACGGACTTGCGTTTTGACTGTGCGTCATCGGACGAGGCGGACGAGGCGGACGGGGCACGCGGCCTGCGCAGCCTGCTCCAGCCTACTGCTCGGGCGTCGTGGCAAGAAGCTCCGAACTTGCCGCAGCGCCCTGGAAGCGCGAGGCCGGCATTAGTTCCACAGTACGCAGACCGCTGGTTTCTTCGTCCGTGGACGGCTCCGGACTCGAAGGAGAGTCGGCTTCCGCCTGTCCCGCCCCGGTCTGGGCCGCGCGGGCCTGGACCTCATCCCGAGAACGCGAAGCCTTGGCCGCGTCGCCGGTTGCGTCCGGGACGAACCTCTCGACGTCGCCGAATTCGACGGCGACGTAACGCGAGACGCCCTTGACCTCCATGGTGATGCCATAGAGCCCCTCGCAGGCCGCCATCGAACCTTTGTTGTGGGTCACGACCACGAACTGCGTGCTGGCCCGAAAGCTGTCCAGCATGCCAAGGAAGCGGCCGATGTTCGCATCGTCGAGGGCGGCGTCGACTTCGTCGAGGATGCAGAACGGGCTCGGCCGCGCCTTGAAGACAGCGAACAAGAGCGCCAGCGCGGTCATCGTGCGCTGGCCTCCCGAGAGCAGGCCGATCGGCAACATTTCGCGGCCGGGCGGACGCGCACTGATCTCGATCCCGCCCTCCAGCGGATCGACGCCCTGCTGCAGTTCGAGATCCGCCTTGCCGCCGCCGAAAAGCTGGCGGAAGAGCACCTGGAAGTGACCGCGCACTTCTTCGAACGTGGTCAGGAAAAGGCGCACGCTCTCTTCGTTGATCGTCGAAAGCGTTTCGCCCAGCGCTTCGCGCGAGCGCGCCAGGTCCTTGCGCTGCGTGTCGAGGAAGGTGAAGCGGCCGTCGGCTTCGGTCAATTCCAGGACGGCCTCGGTGTTGACCGGGCCGATGCGATCGAGCTCCTGCTTCAACGTCGCGACGTGCTGTTCGAGCAGCGCGAGTTCGGCGGCGTCGAGCAGCGGCTCCGTGCCCTGCGCCGAGTCCCAGCTCTGCGCGAGCGCGAGTTCGTCGAAGCCGAGATCCTCGAGGGCCCTGGCCAGGGCCTCGGCGCGTTCGAGCGTCAGGCGCTGTTCCTCGAGGCGCAACTGAGCGAGCTGATCCACGGAACTCTCGAGTTCGCGCGTCGCGGCATCGAGCCGGCGCCTGAAGGAATCGATCGATTCGCGGGTGCTGCGTTCGTTCGTGCGCAGCTGCAGGGCACGCTCTTCCTGTTTCGCGCGTTCGACGAGCAACGCGTCGGCGCTCTCGCGCAGCGCCGCGATGTCCCCCATGGCTTCCTCCGCGCTGCGCGCGCTTTCTCCCGCCAGGCGCAGCGAACGCTCGAGTTCGAGCTGGATCTCGTCCACGCCGCGCGCCAGATCGCCGCGTCGGCGCTGGTGGCCCTCGAGTTCGGCGCGCAGACGTGTGCATTCGATCGAGAGCTGTTGCTCCTCGCGCAACAACTGATCGCGGCGAGTCTCCTGCTCGTGGCGCGCGCGCTCGAGTTCGCCGAGGCCTTGATTGAGTTCGACGAAGCTCGCTTCGGTCGACTGCACGCGCAGCCTGGCGGCCACGATGTCGGCATCGAGCCGCTCGAGCTCGGCGCCGACACTGTCGTTTTCGCGCCGGGCCAGGCTCAGCGCGCTCTCGAGGTCCACGAGCCGCGCACGCGAGGTGTGATTCTCGCGCTCGGCGTCGCCCAGGCTCTTGCGCCTGTCTTCGAAGACTCGCTCGCTGCCGTCGCGCGTCTGCAGCAATTCCGTGTGCCTGGCGCGCGCGGCGCGGTGCTCGCTCTCGAGTGCCGCAATGCGCGTCGAAAGCTCTTGGGCGCTGCGTTCCAGTTGATCGGCGCTGGAGCGCCGGCCGACCGCGCCCTGGGCGATCTCGCGGTGTCCGCCGACAAAGCCGGCGGCATCGACCAGGTCGCCCTCGCGCGTGGCGAAGCGGAATTCCGGGTAGCACGCCGCCAGCCGCAGGCACGCCGACGTCGCGGCGACGAAGACGTCGCCGATCAAGTAACGCGACAACGCCTGGAATTCAGCGTCCGTGCGCACCTCGTCGCACAGTCGCGCGACGATCAGGCCACGCTCTTCCAGCGTGAAGTCGGGCGCGGGTCGCAATTGAAAATCGGCCAGGACTCCGGCGAGCACGATGCGTACTTGGCCGCGCTGGCGCTGCTTGAGCCAATCGGCCGCGCGCAGCGCCGTGTCGCTCGATTTCGCCACGAGTCCGAGCGCGCGCTCGCCCAGCGCCGCGTCCAGCGCGCGCGCAAGCTCGGTCGAAGTGTGCACGTGGTCCGCGAACATGCCGGAGAGCTCGGCCGCGCTGATCGGTCCCTTGCCGCCGCGAATTTCCGCGAGCAACGCCTTGGCGCCCGCGTCGAGACTTTCGCGTTCGCGTTCGAAGTCGCGCAGCACCGCGATGCGCGAGCCGATGCGCGCACGCTCCAGTTCCAGGGCCTTCTGATTCGCTTCGAGTTCGCGCGACGAAGTTTCGAGCGCTGCGAATTCGGCCAGCAGACGCGCGCGCTCCTGCTCGCTGTCGGCGAGCGCCAGCCGCGCGGCTTCGACTCGCGACGCTGCGTCGCCGGCGACTTCGCGCAGCGAACCGGCCAGTTGATCGTTCTCCGCCAGGCGCAGCTGTGCGCGTTCGCGCCGGGCAAGCAGCGGGCCGCGCGAGGACTCCAACAGCCGCGAACTGTTCAGCGCCGCGGTCTTTTCGTGCAAGGCGTGCAGCACCGCTTCGTTGTGAGCTTCGGAGCGCTCGCGCGTCTCGCGGTACTCGTCGCGCGCTGCCTGGTGGCGCGCCGCCTGCTGTTCGCGCTGGCGCTCGGTGGCCTCGGAGCGCTTCGAGAGCTCCGCCAGCGTGACTTCGACCCGGGCAAGTTCGCCGCGCCGCGAACTCAATTGTTTCTCGAGCTGGCCGGAGCGATCGGATTCTTCCTCGGCCGAGGCGCGCCAGGCTGCAATGCGCTGCTGCAGCTGAGCCTGGCGCTCGTCCTGGGCGCGGCCCTCGCCGGCCAGGCGCGAAATCTCCGCGCTGACGCGTTCCAGTTCGCCGGCCAGACTGGCTTGCTCGCGGCCACGTTCGCCGACTTCGCTCTCGCCGGCTTCGCGCGCCGCGCGCAACTCGCCGCAACGCGCTTCGAGCGACTCCACTTTGCCGCGCAAGTTCTCGAGCGTGCCGCTGCCGCAGGAGAGCCGCTGGCGCAGGTGACGCGCGCGCTCGCGGCGCCAATCGTCGCGTGCGCTCACGAAGCGCTCGGCCTTGCCGGCCTGGATCTTGAGCGAACGCACGCGCGTCGCAAGTTCGCGCAGCACGTCATCGAGCCGCAGCATGTCGGCTTCGACGCGCTTGAGCCGTGACTCGGTCTCGCGCTTGCGCATGCGGAAGCGGCTGATGCCGGCGGCTTCCTCGAAGATCGCGCGGCGATCGAGCGGATTCTGCGAGAGCACGGCGTCGATGCGGCCCTGCTCGAGGACAGCGTAACCGCGGCTGCCCAGGCCGGTGTCGAAGAGCATGTCGCGCACGTCCTTGAGACGGACGCGTTCGCCGTTGATCAGGTACTCGCCCTCGCCGGATTTGAACACGCGGCGCGTGATCGAGACCTCGGCGCCGTGGCCTTCCAACTCCGCCGCGGCGTTGTCGAGCACCAGGCTGACTTCGGCGACGCCCATCGGCGGCCGGCTGGTCGAGCCCTTGAAGATGACGTCGCTCATCTCGCCGCCGCGCATCGAAGTCGGGCGCTGCTCGCCGAGCACCCAGCGCACGGCGTCGACGACGTTGGACTTTCCGCATCCGTTCGGACCGACGATGCCGGTGAGCGAACGCGGAAAATCGAGCGCGGTGCGGTCGGCGAAGGACTTGAAGCCGAACAGCTCGAGACGTTTGAGGCGCATGCGGATCAGGGGGGCTAGACGGGTGGCAGGGAGCGTTCGGGCTCGCGGGCGGGCCCTTGGTT
>JANMRV010000259.1:0-9416 GCA_031388685.1 Planctomycetota bacterium | reverse complement strand
AGTCCGTGGCATTGCAGCGCGCCGCGACATGCCCTGAAAGGCGAACGGCTTGATGCGCCTGTCTCGCGCTTCTTCGCCCGCGCCGCCATACTGACTCGGCCTTGAGGGAGGCCGTCATGTCGCAGACCGTTGAACTTCCGTCCACGCAGCTTGCCGCTCGCTACCCGTCGCTCTCGCAGCGACTTCGCACTCCGCTGCTCGGCTGCACGTTGCTGATGCTCAGCGCGTGTTCGACTCCGCGCGGCTCACGCGAGCCGTGGGTCTACAGCTTGTCACGGCACTTTTATCCTGCGGCGTTTGAAGACGGCGAGCTGTTCGCATCCATCGCGCAGGACGGGAGTTCGGAGAGCGCCGTGCTGGTCGCCGTCGCCGTGTTCGCGCTGCCGTTCGTGCTGGACACCGTGTTCCTGCCCATTGCGGTGCCGCACGATCTGATGCTCGTCGAATGAGCCCGCCGTTCACTCCGTGATCCGCATCTCGCGCCGCAGGCCGAGGTAGGAGCTGCAATAGCCGACAAACGCAGTCGCACACAGTGTTCCGAGGATGTGCAGTGGCTCCGACGTGAACCACGGCAATTCAAAGACGAAGAATGCGACCACCGTGATGAGCGGAGTCGAGAGCTGACCCGAGCGACATCTCCACCAAGTCTCGCCGACCAGCGCGCCTAGAGCGACGGCGCTGATCACGTTCACGAACGAGAGTCCTTGCAGGAGCAAGTGCACCGGCACGAGCAGCAGCAGGGCGTAGAAAATTGCGAGTTTGCGTTCCGCTTGCACGGAACGAATCACCCGCGCGTCGATGGCCGTGGACTCCCGCCATCCGGCTCGCACCAGCTCCTGAACTTCCGGCGGGAGCGTGAGAAAGGCGGCGGCCGTTTCGCGCGGGTCGAGGGGCGCAGCGGGCAGTTGTGCCGGAGCAGCTGCCGGCAAATCCGTTGATGTTCGCTCCGTTCGACTCACGAGCGACCTATCGTCCTGGGCGGCGGCCGCGCTGGAATCGGCTAGCTGCCGGGATCACCGAGCAGCGGATGTTCGCGGGCCAGCAGAGTCTCGAGCACCTCGCGCGCTTCGCGATGCCCTAACTGCTGCAGCGTCGGCTCGAGGTCGTGCAGCAACTTGCGCGCTTCCTCCGTGGAGGGCCCGCGCTCGAGCAAGTGTTTCACGTGCGCGGCGTGGAAGAAGTCCCGACCGCCCTCGAGCGCAAAGGCCGCGAGCGCCACTTCCGGCGCGACGATCGAGAGTCCCTGCAGCAGCGCACGCAGCAGCGGCCGTGCATAGACACGCAACGCGGAGGGGTGCGCCTGCAGCGCACGCAACTGACGTCGGCCGCTGTCGACGTGCGCGCGTACCTGTGGCGAATTCGCCTTGATCTGGACGAGCGGAAGATTGCGCGGAGGCTTGCGCGGGGGAAGCGGCGGAGGCTTGGCCGCGACCTCGGCGTAGGGCGAACTCAGCCGCAAGTTTGATTGCGAAGCGTCGATCGCGATCGAAGCGGGCGTCGAACGCAGGCTCGTGCCGAAAATGATGTCCGCCTGGCCGTTCTCGAAACGCAGATGATGCAGCCCGACCGGGATCGCGTTATCGGTCCCGCGCCGATTGACGACCACCAGCGGCACCAGCAGCACGTGTGTCGGCGTGCTCGGCGGTTCGCGCAGCAGATCGACGATGGCCGACTCGGTCTGCAACACGGCGTGCACGATCGCGGCGCGCAACATGCGGTGGGAAGTGCTGTCCGCGCGCAGCGCGCCGAGGCGCTCGGGTCCGAAGAAGGCCGTCAACTGGTCGTACCACGGAAACCGCACCGCGTCCGAGCCCGCGGGAATGTCGAGCAGGAGTTGGAGGGCCCCGCAGCACGGCGACGGCGTTCCAAAGCGATCGAGTTCGCCCCACTTGGTGCCCTGTGCCGTGTCGCGCCGGCCGACGTGGCTCGCGATTTCGATCAGCAAGAGCTTTTCGCCCGACGCTTGGCTGAGCGCGGTGAAGTGCAGATTCGCAAGCGCGATGGCGCCAGGCTCGATGCGTCCGCCAAGGTTGGAAACCGAGAACACGCGCCGCGAGCCGGGCATGCCGGGCGCGGTCAGCATGCGCGCGACCTCGTGCTCGAACGTAGCGCGGATCTCACCGTTGAATTCGTCGGAGCAGGCCGCGAGCATCGCGCCGGATTCGACCACCGGCCGAATCGAGTGCGCCACGCGCAGCACGGCCGCGTGCACGACGTACAGCGGCTCCTCGCGGCCTATCGACGCCGCGAAGTCGCGCAACGCCAGCGGTGCGGTTTCCGTCTTCACTTCGGCCGTAAGCTCGTGGCTTGGGTTTTCGCGCGTGTCGTCATGGCGACCACGACCCCGCCTGCGCTGAAGAACACCGTCATCACCGGATGGAAAAGATCGAGCCACCACAGTCCCATCGCGTAGGCGAAGACCAGCAGCGCGACTGTGAATGCGATCAGAAGACTGTCGCGCTTGCGCAGCCGACCGTCGACATCGCGCGAGCGGAAACCAAAGTGCGCGAAGCTCAGTCCAAGCCCCGTGGCGAGCCCCATGAAGACCATTCCGGCAGCGATAAACTTCGAAGCGTCGACGAAGGAAACGTGCGCGGGCATGGCGGTCAGAGTCTAGTCAATTTCAGATCTCTTGACCTGCCAAGCGTTGGATCCCTGTGCTGAGGAATCCTGAGCGGAGAAAGGCCGGTTCCCCGCGGAGCTTGACCGCGCCGGCCGTCCGGCGCGTTCAGTTCGCCGTTGCGCGCAGGCGCAGGCGGAACGGCTGCGTCTGATTCGGGGCGTCGTGAGTGAATTCGAGATTCGCGTTGCGCACGCCGGCCGCGGTCATCGGATTGAAGCGCACGCGATATTGCACGTAGTCGCCGCCCGAAAGCGCGGAGAGACCCAGGCAACTCGCGTTCACGGATTGACGCATCACGTTCGCGCACACGGGATGGAACTCGAGGTCGATGTTGTCCATGCCGCCGCAGGTGTGGCAGTAGCTCATGATCGTGCCCTGCGAGCAGACTGTGGTCGCCGTGCAGTTCGTGTAGCACTGATCGAGCGGCGGACAGAACGAGTGCGTGTGGCTCGAGCCGAAGTTGTGGCCAAGCTCGTGGGCGACCACGACGAAATCCCATGTGAGATGGCTGGGTGCACCATTCCAACTGCCCCAATTGATGTTGCCGCTGATGTTGCCGCTCACGCCGAAGCCAAAGCTCTGGTTGCAGAGCACGTTGACGTAGGCCACGCCGCCGCCGAGGCTCGCGCCCGAGACAAAGTGCGCCAGATTCGCTGCGACCGGCCAACCATTCGAGGTCCAGGCCTGCTGGAATTCATCGAGCAGGTCCGACGAGTTGCCGCCCGAATCCTGCGAGGTCCAGGGGTCACCGGCGACCGAGTACAGCCCGAGATAAGCGATGCTCATCGTGGTCTGAACGTCTGTGAAATACTGATCGCTGATCGCGGCCATCAGCTGCGTCACGTACGTCGTGGCTCCCAGTGTCGTGCCGAACTTTTGGTAGTACTGGAAGTCGGTTTCGATCGCGATGCGGCAATCCGCGGTAGTGAGCGCGCCACTCGACGGCGCTCCAAAGTTCTGCGAGCCGCCGGCCATGCCCTGGGTCGCGCCGGGAACCTGGCGTTCGCCGCCGCAGAAGATCGCGGGTTCATCGATTCCCATGGCGGCGAGTTCGGGTGCGCGCACGATGCGGCAGACCGCTTGCGCGCCGCCGGGCGTTTGAACGTTCTCGGTGAGGATGTGGACGAAACGATCGGTTTCGAAGGGCAACTCGAGGAATCCGCGCGCGCCTTCGTTCGATAGCGCGATGAATGCGCGCGAGCCCGGAAGTTCGAGCACACTGCCGCTCCACACCGTGAGATCTCCGAGCGCAGATTTCAATCCGCCCGGCACATCGACACCATCGAGGCGCAGGACGGCGTCCGGCGCAATCGGCAACGGTATCCGATGCAGATCGAGGGTCACTTCACCAAGGCCGGGAACCGGGAAGCCGGCGAGTGTCGCGCGTGTCAGCGTCGCGAGTTCGTCGAGTCGCGCCGGGTCCAGCGCGATCTGCACGCCGGGCCCGCTCGAGTTCGCGGCTGCTGTCCAAGGCGCAGGAACGTCGGGCGCCAGCGCGAATCCAGGTGTGCCCGGCTTGGGCGGCGGCTGCAGCGGGGCGGCATCGACGACGACGTCGAAGTCGTTCGGATTTGTTCCGGTGAGGCGCGGCGCACCAAGCGCCATCGGCGAGCCACCGGCATTGTTGATGCGCACCAGCGTGCCCGCATTGGGTCCAGCGGCAACCGTCTGGGTTCCTAGGTCGATCAGCGTGTCGTAGCTCAACCCGTTCTCGATGCCAGTCGGGCCTTCGCTCGCCACCAGCGCCGCTGCAGGTGTGGCATCGTCGTCCGTGATTGTCAGTTGGTGGAGACTCGTCGCGCCGATCAATGTGCCGGCACTCGGCATCGAAACCGAAAGGCGCACGATTTCATCGGCCTCGACAGCCGCGTCGTCGAGCACGTTCACGGCGACGTTTTGCGACGCGCCGTCGGCGCTTCCCGCAGTGAAGCTGAGCGTTACCGGGGCGAAGGCCGAATAGTCGATGCCGGAAGTCGCCGATCCGCCGCCGGCGTTCATCACGCGAACGCTCGCTGTGGCGCCGAGGACCGTCGCGGGAGGCAAGTCGAGTTGCACGGAAAGCGTGCGCGCCGTCGAACTCTCATTGGGCGTCGCGCTCGCCGCGAGCGCGAATTGGAGGGTCGCGAAATTGGCGTCGGCGATCGTCGCCGTGAGAGTCGTCACGCCCTTGGCGACGCCGCCCATGGCGTTCTGCATTCCGAAGCGGACTGTTTCGCTCGCGCCTTCGATCAAGAGATCGTCGAGCGCCGAGAAGTTGACGGTCTGGATGTCGCCATCGACGGCGCCGATCGGGAAGGTCACGCCGGCGGGAGCGAAGCTCGCGTAGTCGCTGCCGGAGCCCGCGCTGCCCAGCGTCGTATCGTAGATGTCGACCGAAGCCTGCGTGGTCAGCGCGGCGAGAGAAGTGTGCAGGACGACGGTGACTGCAAGCGGCGCCGCGCCTTCGGTCAGATTGCCGGTCGAGCTCGGAAATGCGAAGGTGACTGCGGGAGAGCTTCCGCCACCGCCTCCACTGCAGGCGGTCAAGGTTGCCGCTGCGGACAGGAGTGCGAATCCAAGGGCTCGTCGTGTGCTGGGTGTCGACCGGATCTTCATCGATGTTGGTTCCGGGACGCCGATCGATGGAGGGTTCAGCTGTACGACGATTCTCATTCCGTCGTGATCGCCACCTTTCCCCGGGCTTCCCGAGCACGAAATCGGAAGTCGCGGGATGAGATCTGAAGCCCGGAGGCCCTCGTGGAGGCTGGAGTGCCCTGCAGGGGCAATCCCGCATGGTCGGCCGGCCTGATTTGAGCCGCTGGAGCGTGCGGCCGCGGCGCGCCGACCGCTAAGCTCGCCCGGCTCATGATCCGAGTCTCCAGCAGCGTCCGAAACGCCGCGATCGTGTTCGCGATCGCGATGTTCGTGCGCGTGCTGTTCCTGTACTCGACCAGCGATCACGGCTGGCCGCACTCGGTCCTGTACGAGGGCGACGCGCCGGTCTGGGTGCGTTGGGCGCAGGCGTTGGATCGGAAAGAAGTTTTCGAATTCGATCTGCCGATGCGCACGCCGGCGATTGCGTATGCGCTGCACTGGCTGAGGCCGGAAATCGCCGCCGTGCCGTTCACCTCGGTCAAAATACTGTGGTGCGCGATCTCGGCCTTCACCTGCGCGATGTTGTACGCCGTCGTGGCGCGCAGAGTCTCGACGCGCGCGGCGTGGATTGCGGCCGGCCTGTTGTGCTTCTCCTTCGGCTCCTACGAGCTGGCGACGTCGCTCAACAACGAAGCGCCCTATGCGTTCGTGCTCGTGCTGCTGATCGGAGCGACGCTGCGCTGGGCGGAAGAGCCGCGCGCGCACTTGGCGATTGCCATCGGAGTCCTGCACGGAATAGCCCTGTTGCTGCGCGCGGAGCACGCGCTGCTGCTGGCTGGATTCCTGATCTGGTGCGGATTCGCCACACGCAATGCGGGCAGCCGGCGTTCCATGGTGCTGACCGTCGCGGCCGCGCTTGCGATCTGTCTTCCGTGGACCTGGCGCAGCCACGTCGCGACGAAGCGCTTCAACGAAGTCGAGACCAGCTCGATCGACTTCGGCCGTGCGGTTCCGCCGTGGAGCGCACAGGCGCAGGACTATCTTCGACAACTGCCGGCGTTCGCGCGCGACGGGAATTTCAAGCATGTCCAATTCCTCGCACAGACAAGCGCCAAGGAACACGTCGAACGCGCCGATCTCGAAGAGCACTTCGCCAAACTGTTCGGCTACGTGCCGCAGTCCCTGTCCGAGTGGACGCTCGTCTGCTCCAAGGGCGCGCTCGATTTCGCGCTCGCCAATCATCCTGCCTGCGACGGCGGTTTTGCGCGCGCGGCGTTGCTCGACGGAACGGATCCGGATCCACAGTTCGCCTTCGGCCGGCCGAGCCACTTGAAACTCTACAACCACGGCTATGCGGTAGGACTTGCCTCGATTCGCGCGGATTTCTCGGCGTGGACGCGGCTCGTGGGAAAGAAGCTCGAACGGTTCTGCGCTGGAGCAACGCTGGGCTGGTCGGCGTACGACCTGCCCTACGGCCGCGCGAGCCGGCGCTGGCCGGTCGATCTCGCTACGCCGCTCGACGCGAACCTCTTCTGCCGCATGGTCATTGGCCTCGCGATCTTGGGTGGAATCTTGCTGAGCTGGCGCAGGAATATCGGCGCGCTGTGCTTGATCGTGATCGCGTACAAGCTGCTCGTCACGGTGCTCTTCTACGGTTACGCGCGTCAGGCCGTTTCGATTGCGCCCGTGTTCTACGTGTTTGCTGCGATTGCGATCGACGCGGCGCTCGTGCGATTGGCCTGCCCAGCGCGCCTCGCGACAGGCCTCGGTGTAGGAATCGTGCTGGCGCTCGTCGGCTGCGATATTGCGAGATCGCGCTCCTCCAACAACTTCGATATTCGCGCCGTGGGTAAAGACAACCGGATCGAGCGGACACCGCAGTGGGGCCCTGGGGCGTTCGAGACCTTCGGGGAAATCGAGATCCTTCCGCGCTAGTGCCCCAGGCCGGCGCTTGTATATTGGCGACGTTCCGAGCGGAAAGTCACTTGATTGGACAGGCGCAGAAGCAGAAATCGCCGCGCGCTTCGAAGTGTGGGAAACACGTTCGAGAATAGGATCCTTCGGGCGGACAAAGCGAGCCTATCAACAGTCCGAAGAATCGGGCGGGGAAACCTCCCGAACGACAGCGACCGCGGACGTGGTATTTTGAAGACCAGGAAGTTCCACCCATGACCTGGATCCGAACCACGGCTCTGCCTGGCGCCGAAGAGGCTCTGCGCAAAGCGCTGGAGATGCAGCGCGCGCTGTATCCCAAGGAATATTCGAGTCCGGTATCGCCGGGCGGGGACAGCATCGTCGGCGCGCACGCGTTGATGCCGACGGCACTGTTCCACGTCTTCGCGGGTTTTGGCGCGATGATGTCGCCGGATTTGCCGCTCACGCGCGCGCAGCAGGAAATGATCGCGACGCTGGTGTCGATCACCAATCGATGCTTCTACTGAACGCAGTCCCACGCAGAGTTTCTGCGTAGGGTGACGCTCGACGACGCACTCGTGCAGCAGTTGAAGGACGACTACACGAAAGCGCCGCTGGAGCCCCGTGACCGCGCGATGCTGGACTACGCCGTGCTGCTCACGCGCGACGCGACCTTGGTGGTGCCTCTGGAACTCGACAAGTTGCGCGCTGTCGGATTCGACGACCTGGGCATCCTGCAGATCACGCTGATTGCCTCGTGGTTCAACTACATCAATCGTGTTGCCGATGCGCTCGGTGTCGGCCGAGGGCCAGACGGCGAGCACAAGCAGGGCCCGCCGCAGTGATCGGCCCTCAATTCGCCGTCAGCCAGCCCGTGAATTTGGAGCGTGGGATCGGCTCGCGCATCCAGCTCGTGTCGGGATCGGGCGCGCTGAGCAGTTCCTTCACTCGCAAGAGGCGACGCAGCGGCTCGGACGAAACGCTGCCTTTCTTCGTGCGCCAGCGGATCTCGCCGCGCTCCAAGATGCGCGCGACGACACCGTCGGTGAGGCGGCAATCGCCGGCCACGTAATCGAGCACCAGCTGATGGTTGCCGCGCGCCCATTCCTTGGGCGCATCGGCGCCGTGCATCAATTTCGTCTCGACGATGCCTAGGCCGTCCGCCACGGCGGCAAGTCCGATCGGAAATCCGCGCAGGATGAAAAACTGGAACATCGGATCGTAGAGCTCGAGCGCGACTTCGCGTGCCAGCGCAACGTCGTTCGCCGCCGCTCCCAGCCAGCGCAGATCGAACGACAGTCCATTCCAGGCGCAGACCATCGCGCCGCGTTTCTGCGCTTCGCGCAAGTGCGCTAGAACAGCGCGCGCGCCCGCGGCATCGAGCGAACCGCCCGGCGTGCCGCACGCGTCTTTCGCGTACCAGTGTTTCACAACGCCGCGCTCGTCGATCGCCGCCGCGCAAGAAATCTTGAACGGCCCGTGAGCATCGAGATCGTCGCCCGGCGCAAGCTCGATGATGTCGGCGATTTCGATGTCGAACGACAATCGACTCGGCGCAGGCTGGGCAAAAAGATCGCCGGTGCGCATCGTTTTTTCGCGCTCAGAGTTCATTCAGGTGGCTGAGTTGTTCGGTCGCGAACCAATCGTCGAGCGTGTGCGGCCCGACGCTGTCGAGCAGCTTGGCGAAGCGCGTCTGTGCTTCCGCGACATCCTTGGCGTCGAGCACCGCGAGCGTGCGACCGCCCTCGAGCGCGGCGATCAGGAACACACCTCCGCTCTGGGTCAGCGGCAAAAGTTCGCGGCGTGCCAGGCTGCCCTCGTCGGCGGTCATCAGCACGTACTGCCGCGCACCGTCGCCGGGTTGAAGCGTGCGCCCCTCGGCCTTGGCTTGCTTTTCCAAATCAAGTTCGCGCTCGATCATCTTCTCGAGCGGTGCGTCGGTAGCGAAGTCGTGGTACTCGAGCACGAACAAGCCCGCCTGCGAGGCAGGATCGGTCGAAGCCCACGCGCTCGCCTCTTCGCGCTTGGCGGAATTGAGCACGAACAGCCCGCGCAGCGCATCGTCGTGGCGGGTCGTGCCGAACGGACCGGCCAGGACAAGTTTGTGTTCTTCGGCGAGCCGGCCCATGTTCGCGAAATGGCCGGCGAAGGCCGCTTGATTGTCCTCCTTCGAGAGCTTGCCGTATTGCGGCCCGGTCTTCAGGAAGACGAGTGTGTAGGCGCGCTGGCCGGAATCCGTCTCGGCCTTGCTGCAGGCGAAGGAGCCGACAATTGCAAGCAGGGCCGCCAGCAAGGAGATTCGATT
>JANMRV010000242.1:0-3958 GCA_031388685.1 Planctomycetota bacterium | reverse complement strand
TGGGCGCCGCGATCGACAAGGCGCTCGAGCTGTTCGACGGCCGCACCGGCGCGCACGAGTGCATCCTGATGCTCACCGACGGCGAAGACCTCGAAGGCCGCGGTCTCGAGGTCGCGCGCAAGGCCGCCGAGCACGGTGTCAAGGTCTTCGTCGCCGGCATGGGCACTGAGGCAGGCGGCAAGATTCCCATCGAACGTCCGGGCGGGGGCGAGGCTTTCTTGCGCGACAGCAAGAATCAGGAAGTCGTCTCCAGCATGGGCGGGCGGGGACTGGACGAACTGGCGACGATCACCGGCGGCGCGTATCTTTCGGCGGACTCGTCCGCGGCGCCGCTCGAAGAGCTCTACGAAAAACGAGTCGCGCGCATGGAAGCGCGCGAACTGCAGGGCGGCCAGGAATTCGTGCCCCACGATCGCTACCAGTGGTTCCTCGGTCTGGGCGCCGCGTGCATGTTGCTCGCGGCTGGAATCGGCGAGCGCCGCTCGCGTTCGCGTCAGCGCAATCTTGCGAAGCAGGCGCGCAATTCTGGGCATGCGCTCGGAGCTGCACAGCGGCCGAAGCCGGCCTGGGCACGGGCGATCGCGCCGTTGTTCCTTTTCTCCTCGCAGCAGACGCCGCCGGTCGTTGCGCCGAATGCCGCGACGGTACCCGCGCCGGCTGTCGCGCCCACGCCCGCGGTCGTGCCCTACGAACACTCCGTTGCCCGGGGACTGCGCGAACTGCGCGCGATGCTCGATGCCAACTCGCTCGACGAGGCCAAGTCGCTCGGCGATCGTTTGATCGCGATGCCGGGTCTCACCGAGAACGCCCGCGGCGAGATCGAATACCACCGCGGCGTGCTGCTCGGGCGCCGCTTCGAACTTGCCGAATCGAGCGCGGCTTTCGCGCGTTCAGGTGGTTTGTGCGCGCCGGGCCCCTTGCGTCTGGACGCTTGGTACAACTCGGGCACCGCAATCCTGGAGGGCTCCGAGCCCTTGTTCCTGTCGATCCCCGAAGTGCGCAAGTCGCGCAATCTGCCGCCGCTCGAGCCGCCCGCAGCGGCGCCCGCTCCGAACGGCGAAAAGCCCAAGGAAAACGAGGACCTCGACAATGCGATGGCTGCCTATCAGGCCGCTCGTCAGGCGCTCGTGCATCGCCTGCGCGCCGAGGCTGCGGATGTCGATACACGCGCGAACTTGGAGCTGATCCAACGCCGCTTGCGCGAGATCGAGAAGATCAGGAAGCAGCGCGAAGAAGCGAAGAAGGAGCAACAGAAAGAGCCGGATCCGGACAAGCAGGACAAAAAGGATCCGAAGGATTCCAAGGACAAGCCCGAGGACAAGGACAAGGACAAACAGCAGGACAAGGACAAGAAACCCGAGCAGGATCCCAAGCAGGATGAGTCCAAGGAGAAGAAGCCGGACGAGAAAGAGGATCCGGACCAGAAAAAATCCGAGGACGAACAGAAAAAAGACGACGACAAGGCCAAACCGCCGCCGCCCAAGCAGCAGAAGCCGGGCGAAGAGCGCGCGCTCTCGAAGGAAGAGATCTCGCGCCTCATGGATCAGCTGGCGAACATCGAACAAGAGGCCAAGCAGTTGCAAGCGCGCATTCGCGCCCGCCGCCGTCCGCCCGTGGAGAAAGATTGGTGAACGATTTGTCCAGAATATTCGTGTGCTGTTGCCAAGCCGCGCTTGCGCTGCTTTTCGCGGGTCTGCTCGGCGGCGCGAGCGCCGCGGCGAATTCACACGCGAACCCTCCGATCCAGAGTCAGGCCCGCGTCAACGCGCGCCTGTCCAGCGGCGTGGTCAAGCTCGGCAGCGAGGTGACCTTGATCGCCACGGTCGAAAATGCCGCGTTCGCCGATGTGCGTCCACTGCCCTCCGTCGACGGCTTGCGGCTTGGCGCGTGGAGCAATCCGCCGAGCCGTCTTTCTTCCCAGTCGATCATCAACGGCCGGGTTTCGCGCTCCGACGAACTGACCTGGACCGCCACGCTGCGGCCGTCGCGCAAGGGCGAATTCACGATTCCAGCACTCGAATTTTCGGTGGACGGCGGCGTGCAGCGCACGCAGCCCCTGAGCTTGACGGCCGTCGAGGACTTGAAGGGCGAGGAACTTGGCGTGTTCACGATCCGCTCGTCTCTGGCGAAGGTCGTGGAAGGCCAACCCTTCACCATCGAGATGACTTTCGGCTGGGACGCGGCGCTCGGCGATCGCATCAACTGGGCCAACCTCTCGCTCGCCTGGTGGGGGCAACTCCCCGGTGCGATCGAAAACGATCCGCCGCCGCCGGCCGCGGGTACGTCCATGGTCGAAATCGTGCTCAACACCACCGACAAGCTGCGCGTCGAGCAACTGGCGCGCGGCGAGGCACGCGGCCGCGCCTTCCGCATGTTCCGCATGCTGCGCTCGTTCACGCCGACGCGCGCGGGCGCCCTGGAGTTCCCCTCCAGCTGGCTCGAGTTCTCGCGCATCGAGGACTCGGGCGACATCTTCTCGCGCCGCCGCGATCGCGTGGAGTCCTACTTCGTCAAGAGCGAGCCTTTGATCATCGACGTTGTCGCGCTTCCCGAAGCGGGCCGGCCCGCCGACTTAGGCGGGGCGGTCGGGAATTTCACTGTGCACGCCCGCGCCGAGCCGCGCGACGTCGACGCGGGCGAGTCGATCAAGCTCAAGGTCGAGTGGAGCGGCAGCGGCAATCTGGAATTTTTCTCCGCGCCCGAGCCCAGCCGCAGCGAATCCTTCAACGGTTTTCGAGTCTATGGGAAGACCGAGACCAAGACTTTCGATCGTCGCAGCGTGACCTTTGACCTCGCGCCGAAATCGGCGGAGGTGAAGGAGATCCCGCCGATCGTGCTGCCGGTGTTCGATCCTTTGACCTCGCGCTATGGCGTTGTCAGCACGGCGGCGATTCCGATCAAGGTGCGCGCACTCGCGCGCGCGAGCGGCTTGAGCGATCCCACATCCGGATTCGTGGCCAAGAGCGATCTGCTCGACGTGGATTCTGGTCTCACCGAGGAGCGCGGAGTCCCGGCTCCCGGCAAGACCAGCGTGATCGCAGCCTTTGCCGCGCTGCCGCTGTTGTGGTTCGCTTTGGCCGGTATCGCGCGCCGGCGCGGCGATCCGTGGGCGCCGGAAGCCAGGCGCCGTCGGCGCGCGCGTCAACAGCTGGCCCGCGAACTGGCCGGTGCTCAGTCCCCCCGCGCAGAACTCGAAGCCCTGCAAAATTTCCTGGGCGCGCGCACGGCCGAACGGCCTGAAGCCTGGCAGGGCCGCGACATCGGCGCCTGGTTCGCGCGCCAGACCCATCAAGTGCCGCCAGAAGCCGTGCTCGAATTGGAGCGCCTGGTCCACGACCTCGAAGCCGCGGCCTGGGGCGGGGTTGGTCGGCCAGCCGTGCGCGAGCGGGCGCTGCAACTGGCGCAAGCACTCGAGCGAGGTGGCCTGTGATCCGAATCCTGACGAAGTGGATCCTGTGCGCCGTGCCCTTGCTTGTCTGGAGCAGCGCGCTTCATGCTCGCGTGCCGACGCAGACGCCGTCGATCGAAGCGCTCTACCAGCAGGGTCTCGACGCCTATCGCGCGCCGACGCCCGACCTCGCCACGGCCCGCGCCAGTTGGACGGCCGCGCTGGAAGGCGCCGCGGCCGAAAGCGCCGCCAGGCGCGCGCAGCTGTGCAAGAGCCTCGGAAACGTCGCTTTCCGCCAGGAGCGCCCGCTCGAAGCGGCGGCCTGGTTCAGCGCCGCGATCAGGTTGTCGCCGCGCGACAGCGACGCCTGGAACAACTTGGAATTCGCGCGTTCCAAGGCCGGGCTCGAACCCGCCGACCGCGGCGACCTGTCGGCCACCTTCGAGCGCGTCGTGCACGCCCTGAACCTGGCCGAGGCCGAATGGCTGGCGCTTGGCATGGCACTGCTGCTCGGCGCGCTGATCTGCCTGCGCGCCTTCGTCCTGGGCAGCGCGGCCGCGCGGCCGCTGT
>JANMRV010000222.1:0-4303 GCA_031388685.1 Planctomycetota bacterium | reverse complement strand
GCGGCCTGCGGCTCGCGGCTGCAGGCTAGGGACAGCAGCTGGAGTTCGTTGACGTCGCGCGGGCGAGCGGCCTGGACCTGGTCACTGTCAGCGGCGATCCGCGGCGCTGGTACATCGTCGAGTCCAACGGCAACGGCGCGGCTTGGATCGACTACGACGCGGACGGCGATGTCGATCTTTTCCTCGGGAACGGCTCGCACCTCGATTACCTCGAAGACGGCAAACGGCTCGCCGCGCGCGCGGACGGCCATTCGAAGCTGTACCGCAACGACGGCGGAATGAAGTTCACTGACGTCAGCCAAGCGGCGGGCCTCGATCGCACCGATTGGGTCAACGGTGTCGCGACCGGCGACATCGACAACGACGGCGATCCTGATCTCTACCTGGCCTGCTTCGGAGCGGACGTGTTCCTGCGTAACGACGGCGGTCACTTCGTCGCTGCGACAACCGAGAGCGGGCTGGGCAATCCCAAATGGGGCGCCTCGGCGGTCTTCGGCGATGTCGACAACGACGGCGACCTCGATCTCTACGTGGCCAACTATTGCGAGTTCGATCTCGAACATCCGCCCGACGGCGGCAAGCGCGCACCGGTAGGCGGCATCGAGGTCGGCATCGGCCCTGAGGCCGAGAACAAGCGCGGCTTGAACCTCGGCGCTCCCGATGTCTTTTTCGAAAACATCGGCGGCGGCAAGTTTCGCGAAGCGACGGCGGCCTTCGGATTCAGCCTGGATAAACCGTTGTGTTCCTACGGCGTCGTCATGAGCGACATCGACGGCGACGGCTGGCAGGACGTGCTGGTCGCAAACGACGTGCAGCCCAGCAATCTCTTTCACAATGACGGTCACGGACACTTCAGTGAACAAGGCCTGGCGCGCGGCTTCGCGCTCAACGCCGCCGGCGCGCCGACCGGAGCGATGGGCCTTTTCGTCGATGACGTCGATGGCGACGGAGATTTCGACGTGCTGCGCACGAACTTCGACTTCGAAGCCAACTCGCTCCTGATCAACGACGGCAAGGGCAATTTCAAGGACCTCGCCGCGGGCTTCGGGCTCGCACAACCCAGCATCGACAAACTTGGCTGGGACGGAGGATTCTTCGACGCCGACCTCGACGGCGATCTCGATCTGATCGTCGCCAACGGCCACGTCTATCCGCAGTCGAGCCAGATCCAGATGGGTGCCTGGAAACAGCCGACCCAGCTGTACGAGGCTACGCGCGACGCAAGGGGCGGCTTGCAATTCGCCGATGCAACCAGCCGCGCAGGAGCCGGGTTCGCAGGTGCGCATTCAGCGCGCGGTGTCGCGCTCGGCGACCCGGACGACGACGGCGACATCGACGCGCTCGTCACCGCCATCGACGAACAGCCTCGTTTGCTCGAAAATCGAAGTGCGCGACAGGGGCATTGGCTCAGCGTGCGCACGATCGGAACGCGCTCGAATCGCGACGGTTACGGCGCCTTGATTACGGTCCGCGCCGGAGGAGAAACCTACGTGCGCGAATCGCGCAGCACGAGTGGCTTGTATTCGGCCAACGATCCGCGCATCCATTTCGGACTGGGTATGGTCCAATCGATCGACTCGATCGAAGTGCGCTGGCCCAGCGGCGCGCGTTCTTCCGTAACCAAACCCGCGCCGGACAGCCTGCAGATCGTGACCGAACCGATGGAGACCAAGCAATGAGAGTTGCGCTCGTTTTTCCGCCCCAGGGCCATTTCACGCAGCCGTACCTCTCGCTGCCTTCGCTCGCTGCGTTCCTGCGCGCCAACGGCGTGGACGACGTGCACACGATCGACGCGAGCATCGAGTCCTACGATCATTTCCTGAGCCGCGGCCGGCTGGCGAAGTCGCTCGCGCGTTTGCACGCCGCGGAGCAACTGGCCGAACTCGAAGCGCGCGACGATCTCGATTTTTCAGGCCAGGAACGCTATCAGCGTTTCTCCGAGCTCGCGCTGATCGGCCAGGACGTCGTCGACAACATCGAAGAGGCCAAGCGCGTGCTGCGCTCGCGCGAAGAGTTCTACGACTACGAGCGCTACCTGTGGGCCGGCCGCACGCTCGAGCAGGGCCTGCGCCTCTTCTCGGCGGAATACTCACCGTCGCGTTTGACGGCCCACGGATTCGTGACGCGCTACTCCGTCGAACGCTCCGCTGAAATCGTCGCCGCGCTCAGTGACGAAAAGGAAAACCCCTACCTCGAGTTTTTCCGCGAGTACACGCTGCCGCAGTTGAAGACACTCGATCCGGATCTGATCGGCATCTCGGTCACGTTTCCGAGCCAGGCGATTCCCGCTCTGACCTTGTGCAAGTTGATCAAGGCCTGGAAGCCAAAGGTTCACATCACCCTGGGTGGAGGTCTGCTGGCCTACGTCGCTGAAAAACTGTCGAAACGGCCGGAAATCTGGGACCTGATCGATTCGTTCGTGATGCTCGAAGGCGAAGGGCCGCTCTTGAAACTTTGCCAGGGCATCGAGCGCGGCGATCTCGATCTGTCGCAGATCGGCAATCTGATCTACCGCGCGGCGTCCGGCGAAATCGTGCACACGCCGCGCGCCGATCCGCTCGACATCAAGACTTTGCCGACGCCGGATTTCGACGGACTGCCGCTCGATCTGTATTTCACGCCGGAACTCGTGCTGCCGCTCGCCGCGACGCGCGGTTGTTATTGGGGCAAGTGCGTTTTCTGCACGCTCTACACCGTGATCGGCCCGGGCTATCGCGGACGAAGCATCGCGCAAACCGTCGAAGACATGCAGAAGCTGAGCGCCAAGTACAAGACGCGCTACTTTTACTTGGCGATCGAGGATCTGCCGCCGAACATGGCCAAAGCGCTGCCCCAGGCGATCCTCGACGCCAAGCTCGACATCGCCTGGTGGGCCGATGCCCGGCTCGAGCACGACGTCTTCGATCAGAAGGTCTGCGACTTGCTCGCGGCGTCGGGCTGCAAGCGTCTGGCCTTCGGTTACGAGAGCGCTTCGCGCCGCGTGCTCGATCGCATGTGCAAGGGCATCGACCCCGATGCGAGCATGGACCTCGTGCGCCGCGTGCGCCAAGCCGGTATCTCGGTCACGCTGTACGCGATGATCGGCTTTCCCACCGAAACGGTCGCCGAAGCGCGTGAAACCCTGGCCGTGGTGCTGGCAAATCGCGAACTGATCCAGGAAGTCAGCGTGCGCGTCTTCTACCTCGACGAATCCAGCGAGATCTACAAACGCCGCGCGGAGTTCGACATCCTCGAGGTCTATCCCGATCCGAAGTCGGACCTGCAGGTCTACTACGATTTCAAACCCGGCAGCGGCATGACCCGGCGCGAAGCGCGCGACGTGTACCTCGAGTTCACGCGCCAATTGCGCTCGCACTTCCCCGTGTTCCAGAACACGAACATGCTCTATCACGAGCTGAAGAGTCACTACTTCCTGTACCTCGCGAAGCACGGTTCGTGGGAGGCGCTGTGCCAAAACGTGCTCGAGCGCACCGGCGCGCAGGCGAGGCCCGACGGCTTCGAAGTGCGCCCGCATGCCGTCGACGGCATCCGCACTCTGGAGCTCGCCTTCGATCGCGCCAGGATCGATCAACGCCTGTCGACGATCGACTCGGCGACCTTGCGGCCGCGCTATCAGTCCGATCTGGTCGAAGACGAGGATCGCGCGCGCTTCGACCTCGAGCTTGCGCCCGAGCCGAAGGAAACTTCGACGTTGCTTTACGATCGACGTAGTGCGGAGATCCACTGCGTGTCGCCAGCCGCGGCGGCGTTGCTCGAGCGCTGCGACGGCACGCGCACGCTCGAACAGGTGATCGAAATCGTGCCCCATTCCGTGCGCGAAGATGCACTGCAATGTGTCCGCGATCTCGCCGCCCATGGCTGGATCGCACAGGAGAGCCGCTGATGAACCCCCAAGACAAGCATCGCAAGGAAGCCCAGGAAGACGCGCCTCAGTCTTCCCCCGCCAAGGAAGCCGACAAGACCGCAGCGGGCTCTGAGCCCCAAAAGCCCGGCCTCAAGTACGTCTTCAAGATCTCGTCCGCCGACCCCAAGCGCAACTCGATCGACTTCGAAGACGTCGCCGACAAGTAGTAGGTGCCTGGCACATCCCTGAACTGTTGCCGCTTTTTCGTTCACAGCGCCGTTGCCGGCGCAGCTCGACGTAGCCGTTGCTCACACAGCGCCGTTGGGTCGTCGCAACAGTTTGGGGAGGTGCCTGGCACCGTACTGTGGCACATCCCTGAACTGTTGCCGCTTTTTCGTTCACAGCGCCGTTGCCGGCGCAGCTCGACGTAGCCGTTGCTCACACAGCGCCGTTGGGTCG
>JANMRV010000212.1:0-1279 GCA_031388685.1 Planctomycetota bacterium | reverse complement strand
CGTCGGTCGAGTGTTACGACGTCTACGACGCGAACTGCACGAAGAGCGCGCGTTTTTGGCTCGACATGCATCCGCGTGCCGACAAGTACATACACGCGGCGATGTTCCCCTTGCGCTCCGGACTCGCCGGCGAAGTCCTGCCCGAAGCCTGCCTGGTCTGCAATTTCAGTGAGCCGAGCGAGTCGGACCCCGCGCTGCTGCAGCATCGCGAGGTCACGACGTTGTTCCACGAATTCGGCCACCTGCTGCACCACCTGTTCGCCGGCCGCAATCGCCACCTGACGTTTTCAGGCATCGCGACCGAATGGGATTTTGTCGAGGTCCCCAGTCAGCTCTACGAAGAGTGGGCCTGGGACCCGAAGGTGCTCGCGCGTTTCGCGAAGCACCATGAGACCGGCGAGGTTCTGCCCGCCGACCTCTCGCGCCGCATGCGCGCGGCCGAGGAATACGGCAAGGGCATGCAGGTCGCGCAGCAGATGTTCTACGCGCGGCTTGCGCTCGCCTATCACGAAGTCGATCCGCGCGGCCTGGACACGACGGCACGGCTGGTCGAACTCAAGCGCGCGCTGTTGCCCTTTCCTTATGAAGAGGGCACGCACTTCCAGTGCTCGTTCGGCCACCTGCACGGCTACTCGGCGATCTATTACACGTACATGTGGTCGCTGGTGATCGCCAAGGACCTGCACAGCCGCTTCGCCGCGGACCCGATGGATTGCAAGGTTGCCGCGGAGTACCGCGAGAAGATCCTGGCGCCCGGCGGAGCGAAGGACGCGGCGGATATGGTCAGCGATTTTTTGGGCCGGCCCTATTCGATCGAGCCCTGGCGGCGCTGGCTCGAGGCGTAGTCGACACTGGCGAGCGAGGAGCACGATTCATGGCCGCTCCACCGAGAAGCATCGACGAGTATCTGGCGCGACTGAGCCCGGAAAAGCGTGCGACGCTCGAGAAATTGCGCAAGGACATTCTTGCCGCGGCGCCGAAAGCTGAAGAGTGCATCAGCTATCAGATTCCGGGCTTCCGACTGAATGGACGCTTGCTCGTCTCCTTCGGCGCTGCCACGAAGCACTGCGCGTTTTATCCCGGAGCCCATCCGCTCGAGGCGCTCGCGAAGGAACTCGCGAAGTACGCCACCAGCAGGGGAACGATCCGTTTCCCCGTGGACACTCCCTTGCCGACGACCCTCGTGCGCACGATCGTGAAGCTGCGCGTGGCGGAGAATTCCGGCAAGAAGCCGGTTGCGAAGCGTGCTGCGAAGCGGATTCGCTAGAGCGGACTAGGG
>JANMRV010000196.1:0-7596 GCA_031388685.1 Planctomycetota bacterium | reverse complement strand
GATCGACACCGCCAGCATGCCCTCGCCCTTCGCCCCCCGCAAAGGTGCCCGGTAATTCACCGGCGTTTATTACCGGTCCAGTACTCGCGCGATCCTCGTCGAGCGAGCGAGTATCGGCCCGGTAATAAACGCCGGTGGATTACCGGGCACCGAAGGAGATCGCCAGCATCAGGTCGGTGCGCGAGACGCTGCCGATCAGCATGCGGCCGCCGTTGCCGTCGACCACGGGCAGGCGCTCGCCTTCCTGTTTCAGGAAGGCTTGCAGCGCTTGGGCGAGCGTCGCGTCCTGGTCCACGTAGGCAAAGTCCTCGTGCATGATCTCGCTGGCGAGGATCAGGTCGGCGAGCGCCGGGTCGGACAGGAACGGTTTGACGTCGTGCAGCGAAATGGCGCCAAGAAAACGTCCGTCGGGATCGACCACGTACAGGAAATCGTGCCGGTGTTCGTGGAACGCCTCGACGATTTCGTGGAAGCGCGCATTCTGCTGCACGCTGACCGGCTTGGGCTTGACCAGCGTCGTGATCGTGCCGGCGATCAGCGCATCCTCGGGATCGACGCCGCCGCGCTTGAGCGAACTCGAATAGATCGAGCTGTGATCAATCCCGCGCGCCGTCGTGTAGGCCACGACGCAGGTGAACATCAACGGCAGGACGATTCCGTAGTCGAGCGTCATCTCGAACAGGACGAGCATCGCCATCAACGGCGCCTGCGTCGTCGCCGCGAGGAACGAGCCCATCCCGACCAAGGCGTAGGCGCTCGGCTGCGCGGTCCAGCCAGGAAACCAGCCGTGCACGACGCTGCCCCAAAGAAAGCCCGCGCAGGCGCCGAAGAACAAGGTCGGCGTGAACACGCCCCCGACGGCGCCCGAACCGACCGTCGAGCAGGTCGCGACCAGTTTGAAAAGCAGCACGACCGCCAGCGTCTTCGCCGCCCACTGCCCCGCGAGCACTGAGCTGATCGAACTGAAGCCGTTGCCCCACACCTCGGGCTGTTGGAGCGAGAGCACGCCGACGAGCGCTCCGCCCAGGCACAAGCGCGCGGCCAGCGGCAGCGAGGTCGCGGCGAAGGCGTCCGACGAGATCCGCAACAGGCGCACGAATCCCGGCGCCAACGCGCCGAGCAGTACACCGAGCAACAAATAGGGCCCGAGTTCGAGCGGCGAGACGAGCTGGAACAGCGGGATCGAGAGCAGTGGATCGGGGCCGATGAACTGACGCGTGACCGTGGTCGAAACGACGCTGGCGAAGATCAACGGGCCCAGGCTCGACATGGCGATCGTCCCGAGCACGATCTCAGCGACGAACAAGGCGCCGGCGAAGGGCGCGTTGTAGGCAGCGGCGATACCGGCCGCCGCTCCGCATGCGACCAGCAGCTTGAGCCGCGGACGAGAGATCCACGTTCGCCGTCCGATCCACGACGCTGCCGTCGTCGAGAGCTGGGCCATGGCACCCTCGCGGCCGATCGAGCCACCCGACGCGACCGTGAACAGACTCGACAGAGAGCGCACGAGGCTCGGCCCGACGTGAATGGTGCCGTCGCCGATCGAGACCGCCTCCATGTAGTCGCGCGAGGGTTTTCCGCGCGTCCAGCGCATGCCGAAGTCGAGGATCAGTCCAGCGACGAGACCGCCGATCGTCGGAACGGCAAACCGCCGCCAGGTCCCGACATCACCGGCCGCGCTGACCAGGTCGCCGGTCTGACCGAAGAACAGTTCGCTCAGGGCGATCGAAGTCCCGCGGAAAAGGGCAGAGAGGCAGGCGCCGACCAGGCCGACGATCCCCGCCCAGAACAGCGTCACATGGACGTCGCGCGGCCGCAGCGAATCTGCGAGTCGGAATCGAAGTTTGGGAAAGCGCATCGAGCTTCCGCGCAAGCTACGCAGCCGGGCGACACTGCACAAGCCGAAGCGTGTTCGCGGCGACGAGTCCGGGCGGCTATCTTGCCGCGCTGCGATGAAACTGCGGCCCTCAAGGCTCAAATTCTGCTGCCTGTGCGTCAGCGTGCTCCTGCTAGAGCTCGGCCTGGGCTGGCGAGGCGCTGAAGGACGGCGAGTTTCAGGGCCGCCCGGCCCCGGCCTACGGAGACTTCAGCCGGGCGCGCCGACAGACCTGGGCCACCAGCCGCAAGCAGTTACTGCTCGCGGAAAGTGACTCGGCACAGGTGCTCGTGCACGATGCCGCACTCGGTTGGACCCACGCGCGGAGTTTTCACGACAACGACAACACGCAGGGCACGAATCTCAAGGGTCCGCGCGTCACGCGCGAATTCGAGGATCGGCACACGGCGGGCGCATTGCGCGTCGTCCTGTTCGACGAGTCCTTCATCTACGGCGAAGAAGTCGCCGACGGCGAAGAGTCTTGCGCACAACCTGGCACCTTCGACTCGACGCTCGAGCTGCTGAACTACGCTGTCAGCGGATTCGGCACCGCTCAGGCTTTGATGCGTTTGCGCACCGAAGGTGTGAACGGTCACGCGCAAGTGATGTGCATCGACGTGCTGCTCGAAAACATCGTGCGCAACGTCTCGCGCTTCACGCGCCTGCGCTATCTGTTCGTGAAGGGCCTCTGGATCAAGCCGCGTTTCCGGCTCGAGAACGCAGAGCTCGTCACTGTCCCCATTTCGTTTGCCACGGAACTCGACGTGTGCGAGGCGGTGCTCGCGCGGACCTTGCCCGATCAAGTGCGTGAGTACGACCTGTTCGCGGAGCTGCCCTGCGAGCGTTGGATCTGGAAGAGTTCGTTGGCACGGCTCACCCTCGCGTGCCAGGGCTCCAAGGCGCGCGACTGACGCGCAGCGTGTCAGGAGGAGCAGGCCGAGCCTTTCCAGTGGATGCTCGCGATTTTCCGGGCCTTCGATGCAGATGCGCGCGCTGCCGGCGTACAGCGCAAGATCGTTCTCGGCTTTCCGCTGGGTGAAACCCCCGAGCTGGCCTCGGTCGGCAGGCCGCGCTTCTAGAGCGGCCTCGCTCGCGCGCTCGAAACCCGACAGATCGACTCCTGGACTTCACCGATGTCCTCGCCGCGCGCGCCAGGGAACTGGCCCGAACGGAGTCGAATCCCCGCGCGATTTCCGTCAAGGCTTTTCTGCCTGCTCAGTTGAATCAGAGCGGCAACGAGCCCGTGGCGCGTGCCCTGCTCGGGCGACTGCGCCTTCCGTAAAGATCCGCAGCTTTCATAAAGAAACCGAGCAGGGACGGAGATTCCGGTGGCGCGATTTCGCCGTTATCCTGGGAGCCCCCAACAACAGGAAACCCCTCGCCATGATCCAGACACAAGCCGGTCCCGTCGTTCCCAAGCGCTACCTCGATGCGATCGAAGGCCGCGACCCGATCGAGGTGTCGAGCAAGGCGCCCAAGCGCCTGAAACACCTGATCGATGGTCTTTCGAGCAAGGAACTCGAGTGGCGGCCGGCGCCGCACAAGTGGTCGATCAAACAGATCCTCGCGCACCTCGCGGATGGTGAGGTCATGGTCGGCTCGCGTCTGCGCCTGGTGGCGGCAATGGATCGGCCGACGATCGTCGGTTACGACCAGGACGCGTTCGTCGCCAATCTCGGCGTCGAACAACTCTCGGCGGAAGAATGGCTGGACGCCTTCCGCAGCATGCGCGCATTGAACGTCGCCCTGCTTTCGCGGCTCTCGAAGGACGCCTTCGCGCGCGTCGGAGTGCACACCGAGCGCGGCGACGAATCGTTGGGCCACATGGTCTTCCTGTACGCCGGTCACGACATCATTCACGAGCGCCAGATCGCTTCGATTCTCTTGGAGTACAAGGCTGACCGCAAGACGCGTCGGAGCGCGGCCGCGGCGGCTCTCGTCACCGAAGAACGGGCGAAGGCCGAAAAGAAAGCCTCCAAGAAGAAGGCCAAGGCCAAGAAATCGAAGGCCAAGTGAGCGCCCCAGAGCCGACGAATTCCGAATCGCCCGCGCAGGGAATCGGCCGCGCACTGGTCGTCGGAGCGAGCGGCTACGTTGGCCGCGCCGTAGTCGCAGAATTGCGCTGCAAGGACATGGCGACGATTGCCCACGTGCGCCCTGACTCGCTTCGTCTCGAGCATTGGCGCGCGCAGTTCACGGCGCTTGGAGCCGAGCTCGCGACGACCGCGTGGGATCTGGAGGCATTCTCCAAGCTGATACGCGAGCGCGCTGTGACGCATGTCTTCCTGTGCCTGGGCACGACACTGCGGCGCCGACTCCGCAGTTCGAAGTCCGCCGTCCCGGACAGCTACGAATCCGTGGACTTCGGCCTCTCCGCGCTGCTGATCGACGCCTGCGTGAAGAGTGCACTCGGGCCGCAACTGGTCTTGCTTTCCGCGGCCGGAGCCCGCCCCAATTCGCGCAGCTCCTACCTGTCCGCGCGCGGCCGGCTCGAGGCTCACCTGCAGGCCTCAGGACTCGAATTCACGATCGCCCGCCCCGCGTTCATCACAGGCCCGGGCCGCGATGAATTCCGCCCCTTCGAGCGTCTGGCGGCCGCAGTGATCGACTGGAGTCTCCTGTGGGGGGCCGTGCTCGGCATGCAGATCCTGCGCGAGCGCTATCGCTCGATAGGCGCGGAAGAACTGGCCAAGGCCTTGGTGTCGCATGCGCAGGATCCCGACAGCCGGGGCAAGCTTTTGCCAGGCGAGAAGCTGCGCGACTTCCCCTGACCCACCGCGCCGGGTACGCTTCAATCCTATGGGCAGCAGGGCAGGATCCGTGGCGGTGACCGAGGGTATCCGTGTCGAGGCCGAGGCCTCCTACGTCGAGGAGCAGTCCGATCCGGACGCGCGCCAGTATCGCTTCGCGTACAAGATCGCGATCACCAACGACGGACAAGAGCCGGCTCAGCTGCGCGCGCGCCACTGGATCATCGTCGACGCCAACAACAATCGCGAAGACGTGCGCGGGCCGGGCGTCGTCGGCAAGCAGCCGCTGCTCAAGCCGGGCGAGCGTTTCGAATACACCTCGGGTTGCCCGCTGCCGACTGGCTGGGGGACGATGGAGGGCAGCTACTCGATGACACGTCCCGACGGCCACGCTTTCGAAGCGCGCATCGGCCGCTTCTTCCTGGTCTCGAAAGCACTGGCCGGCAAGAGCGGTTCGTAGTCCGGCCTACTGGCCGCAACTCGCGCAGCCGGCCGACGTCGTCTGCATCGGCAGACCGTCCTGGGCATCGCTCCAGAAGAAATGCGCGGGCGCGCCGCCGCGCGGATCCGCGCGGCCCACGTTGACGAGCGCCATGTTGCGCGCGTTGTAGACGCGTCCGCCGATCACGGTCTGACGGACCTGCTCCGAGTTGCGGATCGACTCGAGCGGATTCGCGTCGAGCACGATGAAGTCGGCCAGTTTGCCGGCTTCGAGCGAGCCGAGGTCCCTGTCCAGGCCGATGTAGCGCGCACCGCTCAATGTTGCATTGCGTAGCGCCTGCAGCGGCGTCAAACCGCCCTGTTCGCACTGCAGCCACAGTTCCCAGTGCGCGCCCAGGCCCGCCAATTGTCCGTGGGCGCCGAGTTGCACGCTGACGCCTGCGTCGACGAGCGCCTTGCAGATGCCGGCCGAGCGCAGCGTGTTGTATTCCTCGTCCGGCGCCTTGATGCGCCGGCGCGATCGCGGATCGATCACGAAGCGCGGCACGAAGGCGTTCAAGCGCTCGTTCTTCCACACGTCGGTCCTGTCGTACCAGTAGTCTTCGCCCCAGATTCCGCCGTAACCGACGATCAAAGTCGGCGTGTAACCGACGCCGCCGGGTTTCCACAGTTGCGCGACGTCGGAATAGATGTGTTCGACCGGAAGCGAGTGCTCGATCCCGGTGTGGCCGTCGACCACCATGCTCAAATTGTGCTGCAGGAGCGAGCCGCCCTCGGGCACGACCATCATTCCAAGCTCGCGCGCGGCAGCGAGAATCTTTTGGCGCTGATCGCGGCGCGGTTGGTTGTAGCTCTTGACCGAGAATGCGCCGAGCGCATGCAGCCGGCGCAGATGGCTCTTGGCGTCGTCGAGCGTTTCGATCTCGACCTTGAACGAGCCCATGGCGCCGTAGAGAATCGTGCCGGTCGAGAAAAGGCGCGGTGCCGTGATCTGTCCGTCGCGCGCCAATTCGCTGGTCGCAAAAAACTGCTGGGTATCGTGGGACGGATCGTGGGCCGTGGTCACGCCGAAGGCCAGGTTCGCGGCGTGGGCCCAGTTCTGTTGCGGGATGATGCCGCCTACGTCCGTCGGCCCGTGGAAGTGCACGTCGATGATGCCGGGCATGATCGTGGCCCCCGCGACGTCGAAGATCCGCGCGTCCGAGGGGATCGCGACGCTCGCGCGCGGGCCGACGGCGACGATGCGATCGCCGTCGACGACCAGCGTGCCGTTCTCGATCACGTCGTCGCCTCGCATCGTGACGATGCGCGCGCCGACGAAGGCCAGTTTGCCCGCGGGCTTCGAGGTCTCGCGATCGAAGCTGATGTCGCGGCCGTGTTCCTGTGCTTCGAGCGGTTTGTCGGGCGCGCCGTCGAGAAACATGAAGGCGTCGCTGAGCTTGCGCTCGAACAACTCCGGCCCGAGCGTCCAGTACAGGCGCGAACTGTCGCCCGAGAACTGCACGAATTTTCCGGCGTCCTTGGAGACGCGCGCGGTCGGAAAGGTCGTCGCCTTGGGGCCGACCGTGAGCTTGCGCCCCGCGGCGGGCAGCGCGGCGATGTTGACCTGGAACTTTTCGACGAAAGCGACGAACTTGCCGTCCGGTGAAATCGCGAACTCGGTCGCGTTCGAACTTTCGAGTTCGACGCGCTCGTCGGAGTCCTCGCGATTCGCCGTGGCATTCGGGATTCCGACCGAGAAAAGGCGATGGATGTCGGCGTCCTTGGCCTCCTCGGATTCGGTAAAGTAGATGCGATCGGAACGCGCGCCGAACTGCGGGCTCGCCCCGTGTTTGGCTATGCGTCGCATCGCTCCGCCGCCGGCGGAGATCGCGTAGATCCCGGTCTCATTCGACCACAGCGGTGAAATCAGGTAGCCGCCTGAGCGCTTCTCGAAAACGACGCTCGCGCCGTCGGGCGAAAAGACGGGTTTGCCGTAGTGACCGCGCTCGGTCGTGAGCGCGCGCGCGGCGCCGCCCGTCGCGGGAGCGACGCAGACGCTGCTCAATTCGTCGTCGCCAAAGCGCACGAACGCGATCTGCGCGCCATCGCGGCTGAAACTCGGCATGAACTCGAAGTGCGCGTTGTCGCTCGTCAAGCGTTTCGGCGTGCCGTCGGGCAGCGCGCGGACCCAGATGTGCCCGAGCGCGTTGTAGGCGACCGCGTCGCCCTGCGGCGAGACGCTGACATCGCACAGCGCTTTGACGTGAAACTTCTCCGGACTGACTTCGACCGGAAATCGGACTGCGGGCTGCACGCGGCGATCGTCGGCGACGTGGAAGGGGATTTCGCGCAGATAGGGTCCTTGCGGCATCGGGTTTCCGTCGCGACGCAGTGTTTCGAGCGCCTTCCTCGCCGTCTCGACGTGGATTCGCCACAACTTTCCGCGCGCCCAATACACGATCTCTTGGTCATCCGGCGTCCACGCGAGCGACGGATACACACCGTGGATCGCCCACGTTTCCTGCATGTCGCGCTCGAGAGTGTCCG
>JANMRV010000135.1:0-4637 GCA_031388685.1 Planctomycetota bacterium | reverse complement strand
CCGAAGTCGAACCTGGTACCGTATCCCGGCTACCGCATCCTCACTTCAGCTGGATTACGTCGATGGAGTTCGCGTCGTAGAGAGCGAGCGAGTTCTCGCCGAGCCAAGCGACCGCGCGGCCGGGACGATCCTGCTTCTCGTAGACCTTTTCGTGTCCGCGGAAGACGCGCAGCAGGCCGTCGCGCCGCAGGCTCGCCACGAGGCCGTTCGCGGCGGCCAGTTCGTCGACTTCTTGATCGCGCGCGTGCGTGTCCTCGTGGAAAAGGAGTTCGTGCTCGCGCGTCGCGAGATCGAGCTTCATCAGGAACGGCGAGGCTTGCGGCACGACCTGGCCGGAGGAATTGGTGCCGGTGATTTCCTGCGTGCCCGAAAGGAAAAGTCGCTCACCATCGAAGGCGCAGCGCTCGACGAGGTACCAGGACTTCTTCGTGTTCTGGAAGATATTGCTCGAACTCGCGATCATCTCGGGATTGCCGCGCGAAAAGTCGAGCACTTGGACATCCGTGCTCTCCTCCGAGCTGAACAACACCGTCGCCTTCTTGGGATTCGCGCGATCGGGCACCACGCAGACCGCCGGGCCGAGCCGATGGTCGCGACTCCATTGCGCGAGATCGATGCGCGTGACGAGCACTGCGTTCGTGAGATCCCATGTGCACGCTTCACTGCCGCCGAGCGTCGCGGCGTAGCCGTCGGCGACGAAGACACTAGTCGGCGGCTTCGACCATTCGAGTGGCAGCCAGACCGGCTCCGTGTCCGGGCTGGTCAGGTTGAGCACGGCGAGTCCGTGCTCGTGCACGACCGCGGCCATCAGGCTGCCGAGGTCGACGTTGGACGCGATCGGGCGGCCGTAGTTCAGCGGCGCAGCGGCGAGCTTGCGCACGGAGGCGCGATTGTCAGCGCGCAAGACTTCTCCTCCCGCGGACGTGAACGAGATCAATGTGTCCGGCGGCAGCGAAAGCACCTGGCGTCCAAGCGTCGTCGACTTCGCGGAGATAGCCGCGCCTTTGGACGCGCAACCCAGCAACGAAGTGCAGAGAATCAAAGCCTCGAGAAGTGCGATTCGTTTCATGGTTTGCAGGTGAGCGCGACGCGGAAGCCGATCGATTCGCTGCCTTTCGACGGCGGGTTGTTCTTGGCGCCGAGCTTGCAGGCATTTGGCGGCAGCTTCCAACTACCGCCGCGCAGCGCAGCCTTCGCGTTCGAGTCGAGACACCACTCCGACACGTTGCCCGCCATGTCGAAGAACGGCCCGCATTTGTCCAATGGGAACTTGCCGACCGGAGCGCTCTTGGGAAATGCGTCCCCGGCGTCGCTCGAGTTGCACGCACCCGGAAGGAACTCGTCGCCCCACGGATAGATGTGACCGGCGAGCTGCGCGGCGCGGTCCCATTCATCGATGGTCGGCAGTCGGAGCCCGTTCAGTTCGCAGAATTTCTGCGCATCGTCCAGGGACATGCTCACGGCAGGGTCGCCCGGTGACGTGACCTCGATCGGCGTATCCCACGACAATCCCGCCCCGACCCGCTCATGCTCCAGCTGAGTCTTCGTGACTTCATTCAATCCGAAGTAAAATCCCGGCTGGCCAGGCCCTTCGTCGACGAGTCCCAGCGCAATCCCCGTGCGCCCGTGCCGAATCGAGGTGACTCTGCCGCGTTCGTCCACGAGCGCATCATTCGCCGGCGTGCAGTCCACGGGAATGCGCGCCGCCAATTGGCGATAGTTGAACGAGTGCTTGATCGATTTGAAATCGACCGTGTCGATGAGTTCGATCTCGATCGCTCGGTCCTCGTCCTTGCCGTCCATCGGCGCAGTCGGCAGCGCGACCTCCGCCTCGAAGTGCATCGGGTCCGAGGGATTGAGCACGACCGCTTGCCCGCCGATCTTCGCGCTGCCGATTTTTCGTGTCGCGCGCCCGGAGATGTGCAGAGTCTTCTTCTCGGGTGGCACGGAGGGCTGCGGACTTTCCGCGGGTTCGCTCACTTCGATGCTGAAGGGCACGGCGGGGGGTGGCGATTCTTCCGTCTTGCTCGGATCCGGCTTGACCTGTGGCGCAGGCGCCTGCGAGTGAACCTCGGCTGGAGTCGCGTCCGGTTTGGGCTCGCCCTGCGGCGGAGTCGGGTTCGAGTTTTCGTTTTCGTTCTTCGGCTTGTTCGTGTCGCCGGGAGCCGGCGCGGGGTTCTCCGGATTCGGCTCTGCCTGCGACTCGCTGGCGGCAGGCTTGGCTTTTTCGCCTTCGGCAGGAACGCTCGGCGGTACGGAAGCGTGCGTGTCTTCCTTGGACTTCGTTCCGCCGCCGAACACCGACCACGCGACCAGGACGGCGATGACGACGACGGCGGCGCTGATCCAGGTCAAGCGCTTCGAGATCGAACGATGGGAAACCTGCAGGTGATCCAGCATCACGCGGATCGCCTGCGTGTCCGGACGCTTGTCGCGCTCGCGTTCGAGCAGCTTCATGACCACGTCGCGCAACCACTCGGGCGTGGTCTTGTCCTCGAGCGGATTGGGCGGTTTCTCCAGCCGCGCCGAGAGAATCTCCAAGAGCGTCTTGCCGCTGAAGGGGAAGCGGCCCGAGCACATCTGGTAGATGATCACGCCGAGCGCATACAGGTCCGTGCGGCCGTCGACCTCCTTGCCGCGCACCTGCTCCGGCGACATGTAGTGCGGCGTCCCGAGCGGCATCTCGGTGTTCATCGTCTGCGCGTGCTCCAAGATGCCTTCGCGCGAGAGCACCTTGGCAATCCCGAAGTCGAGCACGCGCACCTGTTCCTTGGGCGTGCCCGCGTGCAGCAGGAAAATGTTGCCGGGCTTCAGGTCGCGGTGGATCGCGCCCTGCGCGTGCGCATAGTCGAGCACGTCGAGCACCTGCTTGGTGATGCGCACGATGCGCGTCGGATCCAGCGGCGCTTCCTTGCGGATCACATCGTCGAGCGTGCGGCCCGCAACGTAGGCCATCGTGTAGTAAAACTCGCCGTCCTCGCTGATCCCGTCGTTGAAGATTTGCGGGATGCCCGGATGATTGAGCACGCGCAAGAGCAGGATCTCGTTCTTGAAGCGCACCAGCGCTTCGCTGGTCGCCGTGTGCTCCTTCTTGATCAATTTCAGCGCGAGTTCGTGGTCGTTCTGAAGTTTGTCCTTGACCAGGAAGACCTTGCCGAACGCACCTTCGCCGAGCACGCGTTCGATGCGATAGCGGCGATCGATGAACTGCGCGTCCTGTGCTGGAACCGGACCGGCCGGCGTGGGCAGCGTGACGTCGAGCCCCGGATCGAGCGGCATCGTCGCCTGCACGTCGCCGGATGTGCTCGGCAATTGCCGATCGAGCCATTCGGTGATCAACCCGTCGACTGCCTTGTCGGACGCGTTGCGCACGACGTCGAGCAACTCGACCCACTGCGCGCGCGCGATATCGGCGGGGTAGTGCGCACCGGGCTGCTGCTTGGCGAGGAATTCTTCAGCTGCGAGCGTGCTGCGCGCCCGGCGCTCCTTGCGGAAACGCCGGGCGAGCTCACGGCTCCCTTCGAAAAGGGGATGGGTCATCGGAGTCGAAGGCGGAGGAAGGGCTCACCCGCAGAGGGCGATACGTGCTGCTAGAGGACGACCGAGTAGCCGAAGATGATCTCGTTCGTGGTAACGGTGTCGCCGGAGAGTTCGGAGCGCGTGAGCCGCGGTTCGGCGAAGAGCGCGGCATTCTCGTTGAGCCAATGGCGCACTCCGCCGTGGATACCGATGGCGACGTTTGCGTCAGTCTCGTTGTTCTGGTCAGCGACGTAGAGACCGAGGTGCGCTCCGGCGTAGAACCAGGTGCGGGGAGAAGTACGGAAGTTGTAGTTGTAGTACCCGGCGATCGTGGTCGAGATCGAGTCGGTGTCGCCCCCACCGCCGGGGGCATCCAGCTTCGTGTAGTTTTCCCCGAGCGAAACTCCGACCTCATGGACGTCCGTCAGGAATCGGCCGACGCTGCCCTGAAGGATGAAGTTGGTCATTTGGAAGTCGCCACCACTCGAGTCAATCGTTGTACGGCCCAGGGAGCCGCCGATCGAGAAGAGGTTCTCTCCACCGGTCGGACCGAAGGAGCCCTGCGCCATGCCGGTGGCGGCGAGGACGAAGATGGCACATGTGACGGAGGCAATGGGATGCATCAGCGGAATACTCACTTTGGATACAGGCCGTGGTTGAACGGCAGCACACGGCCGCCGCGGATGCGCGCGAGGCTAGACCTCCGCGATTGCAGCCACAAGGGGGCCGGATCCGCGGGGTGAGAAGCTCGCAACCCCGCTACGGGGGGCATCGCATCCGGATGAAGCCAGGACACACCGCGCAGTTCCGCATGCCGGCGTTGTGCTCGGAGCTCTTTCCGTCCGCCGTCCGCCGCTGACCTGGTTGCACAGCGGGAGCTGGCTGCGCTAACCTTTGACGCATGAAACAAGTCGCTTTTTCGGTACTCGCTTTCCTGCTGTTGTTGTCTGGCTGCAGCAGCGAGATGGACACGACTCCGGCCGTCGACCCGGTGAAGCCTGCGGTCCAGCCGGAGGTGAAGCCTGACGTGAAGCCGGAGGTGAAGCCTGACGTGAAGCCGGAGGTGAAGCCGGACGTGAAGCCCGAGGTGAAGCCGGACGTGAAGCCCGAGGTGAAGC
>JANMRV010000092.1:0-2463 GCA_031388685.1 Planctomycetota bacterium | reverse complement strand
CCTGCACATGGCTCAGTTTGCCTGGGCTCGAAAGGCCCTCGACCGTGGTGATCGACTTGCCGGTGCAATCGACCGCCAGCAGCATGCAGGCGTAGACGGTGCGCTTGTCGATGAAGACCGTGCAGGCGCCGCACGAGCCCTGGTCGCAGACGAGCTTGGCGCCAGTCAGCGGCGGCTCGCAATGATTGCGCAGCGCATTGAGCAGCGTGGTGCGCGGTTCGACACGAACCTTTTTCTTCTCGCCGTTGATCGAGAGTTCGATCTCGATCGTGCCGGACAGGCGTTCGAGTTGTGCGCCCTGGGTCAGGGCCTGGGCCGCGCCCAGCGCCGTGCTCGCCGCGGCGACACCGCCGGCACCTTTCAAGAACGAGCGCCGCGAGACGTTGGAACGATCTCCGAGGGACATGCGAATTCTCCTTGGCCGAGCGGTGGCAAGTTGCCGCCGAAAGGCGCCGCGATTCTAGACGCCGCGAGTGCGCGGGCAAGCAGTAGCCGAGACATTGTGGGCGCCGCTCCTGCGTCGCGGTAGATTCCTGGCCGTGGAGCGAAGTGAGACGAAGCCAACCTGGCGCAGAAAACTCGCGCTGACGCTGCTGGCCTCGCTCGGGCTCGCCGGCGCGCTGGAGGGCGTCCTGCGCCTCGCGAAATTCACGCACTACCCGGCGGAGATCCCGCCGATCCTGTGGAACAGCGACGAGGACCGCAACCTCAAGCGCGGTGTCGGGATGTTCACCGAGGACAAGGCCCAACTGTGGGTGCCGCGACCGGGTGTCGAAGTCCCCTACGGCGACGCGCAGCACGAGCGGATCAATGCCGCCGGCTACCGCGGCCCACAGCGCGCGGTCAAGGCGGCCCCGGGGGTCTTGCGCATCGTTGCCCTGGGCGATTCTTCGACCTTCGGCATGGGCGTCCCCTACCCGGACACCTGGTGCGCGCAGTTGGAAGCGCTGCTCGAGAGCCAAGGTCGCCGCGCGGAAGTCATCGATGCCGGGGTGATCGGCTTCACGATCGAACAAGGCCTCGAACGCTACGACGCGCTGGTGCGCGGACTGGTACCCGACATCGTCGTCGCCGGCTTCGGTGCGATCAACGAACACCTTTGGGCGCAGACCATGGCCGACCGGCCGAAGATCGACTTGCGCAAGGCGCCCCGCCCGTTCCACGACGCGCTGATCGCGCTGCGCTACAACGTCCGTCTCCTGCACGCCGTCGGCTGGGTGATCGACTCGGCGCGCGGCGAGGATCGCGAGGCGATGCGCGAGGTGTGGAAACAGAAAAATCGCGAACGCGACGCGTTCAACGTGAGCGCGGGCCAGCCGGACTGGTCCGGGGTGCGCCGTGTCGGACTCGAGCGCTTTTCCAGGGCCCTCGACGAACTCGACCTGCGCGTGCGTACAGACGGTGCGCGTTTGATCTTGATCTCGATGCCGCGCGAGCCCGAATGCGAAACGGAATCGCCGGTGCTGCCGCTGTACAACAAAGCGGTCGAGGACGCGGCGCTGCGATTGCACGCCGGCCTTTTTGACGCGCGCTCCACGGTGCTGACCTCATTGAGCGGCCCACCGGCTCGCGAGTGGGCCGACCTGTTCATCGACGCCTATCACCCCTCGCGCGCGGGCCACGCGTTGTTCGCGGCGGGCCTGGTACCGATCGTCAACTCGCTGGCGGCCGAGCGGAGCGCGAGCTCGCCAGCATCAGGTCGCTGACCAGACGCGAAAATCGCACGGGGTCCTTCAAAGTCCCGCCTTCGGCGATCACGGCCTGGCCCAAAAGCAGTTGAGCCGCGGATTCGGTCCGTTCGCGATCGGGCGTTTCGCGGTGGGCGCGCTCCAAGTCCTGGATCAGCGGATGCTCGGGATTGAGTTCGAGCACGCGTTTTTTCGGCGGCGGCGCAGAGTGCGAGTGCTCGAAGACACGCTGCATGTGGATGCCGAGTGCGCCCTCCTCGTCCACCAACACCGCGGGCGAGTCCTTGAGCCGGCTCGAAAAACGCACGCGCGAAACTTCGTCGGACAACGACGACTCGAGCGACTCCAACCAGGCGCGCGCATCGCGTTCGCGGGTTTCGCGTTCCTGCTTGGCGGTCTCGCTCTCCCAGGTCGCTTCGCCGCGGCCGATCGAGACCAGGCCCTTGCCCTGATATTCGCGCAGGTGTTCCAGCACCCAGTCGTCGACCGGATCGACGAAGAAGAGCACTTCGCGGCCGCGGGCCTTGAGCGCCTCGAGGTGCGGCGAACGCGACGCGGCGGCTGCGTCTGCGGCGCTCAGATAGTAGATCTCCTTGGCATCGGCGGGCATTCGCGAGATGTACTCGTCGAGCGTGCACAGCTCGTCGCCCGCGGAACTCGCGAACAAGGCGATGGCCGCGATCGCCTCGCGGCTGTCGCCGTCGAAGACCATGCCTTCCTTGATGGTCGTACCGAACTGACGCCAGAACGAGGCGTAGTCGCTGCGGCGGTCCTT
>JANMRV010000082.1:0-4626 GCA_031388685.1 Planctomycetota bacterium | reverse complement strand
CCGACCAGTGTGGACATCGAATAAGAGCCGCGAGTTTCCATGGCTTACATGTTCTCGAAGGCCAGGGACTGCGGGAGCCGGGGATCGCCGACCGGGATCAGCGCGCGCTCGGCAGCGAGTCGCGTGAGCGCGAAGAGCCACAGACCGCCGACAGCGACCAGGCAGCTGACGTCGATCAGCCCGACGAGCGCGCCGCTGCCTTCGGCGTTCGGCACCACAAGCCAGAACAGGTCGACGGCTTGCATGGCGAGCATCCAGATCGCCCAGAACGTCAACACCCGAAGATTGCGTTTTGCGTGGCGCGAGAGCAGGCCTGCGAAAGGGACGACGAAGTGTCCAAAGAGCAGGACCAGCGAAACGGTTCCCCACGATCCTTCCATGCGCGTCTTGAACCAGAAGGTCTCCTCCGGCAAGTCCGCGTACCAGATCAGCATGAACTGACTGAAGGCGATGTAGCCCCAGAAGAAGACGAAGGCGAACAGGAACTTGCCGAGGTCGTGGTAGTGCTCGACGCTGACTTGCTTGCCCAGCACGCCGGTCTTCTGCAAGAGCCGCAGGACGAGGATGGCGAAGGCGAAGAACGAAGCCACCGAGCCGGCGAAGATGTAGACGCCGAAGATCGTGCTGTACCAGCTTGGCACGAGCGACATCAAGAGATCGAAGGCCGCGAAGTTGAGCGATAGCGCGAAGGCCGCCATCGCCGGCGCCGAGCGCCGCTCGAGGGCGAGTGTCGGTTCGACGCCGCTCGCCGAATCTTGCTCCGTCGATCGTTTCAGCAGCCAGCGGCCGAGCGACCACCAGATGGCGAAGTAGATCACGCAGCGCAGCGCGAAGAACTTGGCGTTGAGGAACACGGCTTTGCCCGCGAGCACGGGATCCGAATGCATGTGCTCGGAGTCGGCCCAGGGGTAGAGCGACGAACTGCCGCGCAGCGCGAGCACGACGATCGGAGCGAACAGGACTGCGGTGACCAGCGTGTTGGCCGCCACCAGCTCGGCGACGCGGCGCACGACCACGCTCCATCCGGCGCGCGTCAGGTGCTGGATGATCACGAAGAACAAGCCGCCAAGCGAAATGCACAGGAAGAACAGGCACGCGACCAGCCAGGCATGTTGCAGGCGTTTGAAACCATCGGCGCGCGCCCAGCCCAGGTACAACGACGCGCCCAGCGCCAGCACGCCGATGGCGAGCGCGAGCCTGCCCCAGCCCGTCGCGCGGTCTCCAAGTTTCGGTGTGTGAAGTGAACTGGTCATCTGAAGTGTGCTCCGCGCTTCACTGCACTCCCAACTTCGCGCGCTCCGCGGCGGGCACGTCGTCGACCGTTGCGTTCTGGGAGCGCTGCAGGGCGCGCACGTAGGCGACGATCGCCCAGATGTCTTCGACCGGAATCTGTCGGCCGTAGGCGGGCATCGTGCGCACACCGTTGTGGATCGTGTCGAAGATCTGACCGACGGCGCGCGAACGCACCAGCGGATCGTGCAAGGAGGAAGGCGGCACCCAGGTCTGTTCCTGGAGTTCGGCCGCGCGCAGTGCGACGAGCCCGTCGCCATAGCCCGCGCCGCCGTGGCAGGGAGCGCAGAAGATGCCGAAGCGCTCGCGGCCGCGCGCGAGGAAAACCGGCGTCAGCGGCAGCGGAATCGTGTCGACGAACGTTTCTCCGCGCTTGCCGGTCTGGCGCGCGACATCCAGGGGCAGTTCCTCGAAGGCCACGGCGCCGACGACGTCCGGCCGCATCGCGCGGCCGTCGGCGAACACCGGATTGGAGACCTGCGCGCGATAGCGCGTCTGCGAGTCCATGTCCTGCACGATGTGGATCGGCGGCGCGCTCGAATCGCGCGAGCGCGCCCAGACGATGGCAGCCAGGGGCAGAAGCGCGAACGCGCCGAGTGCAACCGCCCCGGTGCGCACCCAGGCCGGCAGCGCGCTCGACTGGCCAGAGTCGTGACACAGCTCGACTGGATAGCGGCTCAACTTCGACAGCAGCGCGCGCGTTTGCTGCAGATCGAACTTGGGATCGTCGGCTTCGACCGCAAGGAAGAACCCGTCGTCCGTGGCACGGCGGAAACGCGCGCTCTCGAACACCGGGCGATGGTGTTCGGGCAGGCGATTGAGGATCAGCATCCCGAAGAAGGCGCCGAACGACGCGAGCAGCACCGTGAATTCGAAGGTGATCGGGATGTTCGCCGGGATGCCGAACAGCGGCTTGCCGCTGATCTTGAACGGATAGTCGTAAGCGTTCGACCACCATTGGAAGAACAGCGCGAGCGCGGTCCCGCTTACGCCCGCGATCAGCGCGATCCAGGGCAGATGCGTAGCTCCAAGGCCCATGGCGCGTTCGATCCCGTGGATCGAGAACGGGCTGTAGACCTCGAACTTCTTGTAGCCGGCGTCGCGGAACGTGCGCGCCGCGAGCGTCACCGAATCGACGTCGTCGAATTCGGCGAGCAACCCGTGCAGCACACGTTCGCTTTCGGCAACAGCAGGGGCAAGGACTTGCTCAGGCATGCTGCCCCTCCTTGCCTGCGTGTCCGCCGTGCGGATGCGCCACCGGCAGGACACCCTTTACTTCGGCGATGGCGACCATCGGCAGGAAGCGGCAGAAAAGCAGGAAGAGTGTCAGGAAAAGACCGATCGTCCCTATGAACGTGCATACGTCGACCGCAGTCGGTTTGAAGTAGCCCCAGCTCGTCGGCAGATAGTCGCGCGTCAGCGAAGTGACCACGATCACGAAGCGCTCGAGCCACATCCCGATGTTGACGAAGATCGAGATCACGAACATGGCCCACAGGTTCGTGCGAATCTTCTTGAACCACAAGAATTGCGGCGTGACGACGTTGCAGAAGATCATCAGCCAGTACGCCCACCAGTAGGGCCCGAGCGCGCGGTTCAGGAAGACGAAGCGCTCGTAGGGATTGCCGCTGTACCAGGCGATGAAGAACTCGGTGGCGTAAGCGAGGCCGACGATCGAGCCTGTCGCCAGGATCACCTTGCACATGTTTTCCAGGTGACGGATCGTGACGAGTTCCTTCAGGCCAAAAAGTTCGCGCGCCGGCACCATGGTCGTGATGACCATGCCGAAGCCCGAGAAGATCGCTCCCGCGACGAAGTAAGGCGGGAAAATCGTCGTGTGCCAGCCGGGCACCTGCGAAACCGCGAAGTCGAAACTCACCACCGAGTGCACGCTGAGCACGAGCGGTGTCGCGAGTGCGGCGAGGATCAAGTAGGCGCGCTCGAAACGCTGCCAATGCCGCGCCGAACCGCACCAGCCCAGCGCGAAGAAGCCGTACAGCGAGCGCTTGAGCTTCGAAGTCGCGCGGTCGCGCAGCGTGGCGAGGTCGGGCACGAGACCCATGAACCAGAAGAGCAGGGAAACCGTCGCATACGTCGAAACCGCGAACACGTCCCACAGCAGGGGACTGCGGAAATTGGGCCACATCTGCATCTGGTTGGGCACCGGGAACAACCAGTACGCGAGCCACACGCGGCCGACGTGCACCGCGGGATAAAGACCCGCGCAACACACAGCGAAAAGCGTCATCGCTTCCGCGGCGCGGTTGATGCTCGTGCGCCACTTCTGCCGCAGCAGGAAAAGGATCGCCGAAATCAGCGTGCCCGCGTGCGCGATGCCGACCCAGAAGACGAAGTTGACGATGTCCCAGCCCCAGAAGGCCGGCGAGTTGTTGCCCCAAACGCCGACGCCGGTCGCGATCAGGTAGACGACCATCGCGAACAGGAGCAACGTCAGTGCGCTGGTGATCGTGATCGCGATGTACCAGGCGCGCGGCGGCTTGGGCCGCTCGACGACGCCGCAGACGCGTTGCGTCACAGAGGCGAGGTCGCGAGCGCCGTCGACCAGGACCGGCCTGGCGTAGGGCTCCTCGAGCAGGTGGGCGCCGCTGCTGCTATCCGCCATGGCCAGCGGACTCCGCTTTGGGGTTGGAGACCTTGGCGAGATAGGCCGTGCGCGGCCGAATGTTCAACTCGGCCAGCATGTGATACGCGCGCCCTTCCGCGTGCAGACGCGACACGCGGCTCTTCGGATCGGCGAGGTCGCCGAACACGATCGCCTGGGTCGGGCAGGTCTGCGCGCAGGCCGAGACGATCTCGCCGTCGACCAAGGCGCGGCCTTCGTTCTTCGCCGCGATCTTCGCGTGCTGGATGCGCTGCACGCAGAAGGTGCATTTCTCCATGACACCGCGGTGGCGGATCGTGACTTCGGGATTGAACAGCATGTGCTGAACTTCCGATCCCGCGCGCTCCGTCGCCTTGTGATAGTTGAAGAAGTTGAAGCGCCGCACCTTGAACGGGCAGTTGTTGGCGCAATACCGCGTGCCGATGCAGCGGTTGTAGACCATGTCGTTCAGGCCTTCGGAGCTGTGCACCGTGGCCGCGACCGGACAAACCTGTTCGCAGGGAGCGCTCTCGCAGTGCTGACACGTGAGCGGCTGGAAGCGCAGCTTCGGCGCGTCCTTCGAGCCCGTGAAATAGCGATCGATGCGGATCCAGTGCATCTCGCGGCCGCGCATGACCTGCTCGCGGCCAACCACGGGCACGTTGTTCTCCGCCTGACAAGCGACCGAACACGCATTGCAGCCGATGCAGGTGTTCAAGTCGATCGCCATGCCC